>JBDUEC010000005.1:0-29365 GCA_040002655.1 Rhodoglobus sp.
CGATCGCCTTCGCCCAGTCCGACGTGGCGTCACGGTCGGGGTACGGGTCCCAGAGTGTGTAGGTGCCGCCGGCGGTGTCGCCTCCGGAGGTGCTGGGCGTGGCGCACGCGGCGAGGGTGCCGACGAGCGCAGAGCTGAGCACGATCGCGCTGATGACGCGAGCCTTGCTGGCTGTGGTGTTCACGATGTTCCTCTCTGAATCATTCGTTGTCTGTTGCGGGGTTTCGAACCGGTTCGACAGTGTGCCTGCGGCAGCGCTCGAGGAAGCGCCGCCTAGGCCGTGCTTCCCCGGATTGTGAGCACTGGTTCAATGAACTTCGCCACCGCCGGCACATCACCGGGGTTGCTCATTCGGCGAACCAGATGCTGAACCGCTTCGCGGCCCAGCCTGTCGGGCGAGGTCTCCACTGCCGTGTACGGCAGCAGGAAGCTTCGACCGAAGTCTTGTGAGTAGAGGCTGACGACCGACAGGTCGCGCGGCACCTGCACCCCGCGATCGTGCAGCACGGAGGGCAGCACGGCGATGGATGCGTCGTTGTGAACGATAAGAGCGGTCGCCTGCGGGCGGGCATCGAGAATCGCGTTGAGGCTGCGAGTGATCCCCGGCTGCTGCGATTCGCCGTAGTTGGGGTGGATCTGGATGCCGTAACGGGCCGCCCGCTCCACGGCCGCGTCCCGGAACCGCCAGGCGTAGGCCCCGCCGCGGTCGAACACATGGCGCGGCGGTGACAGCAGCACGATCTCACGGTGTCCAAGCCCGTAGAGGTGATCCACGAGCATGCGGGCCGCCTCACCGAAGTCCAGGTCGAAGACGTCGAGCTCCTCGGTGTTGCGCGGGAGACCGACCAGCGCACCGGGCTGGCGGGCCGCGCGCAGGGCATCCAATCGGGGATCCTCGTGGGTGACGTCGAGAAGCACCACTCCGTCGACCATGTTCGACGAAGTGATGCGGGTGACCGCGCCCGGCCCGTCGGAGTCGGTGACCATCAGGATGTCGTACCCGAGTTCGCGAGCGGACGTCGACACCGCGAGGATGTACTGCAGCATCGCGGGCGGAAACTCGTCGTCGTGGAACTGAAGCAGCAGCCCGATGACCATGGTCTCTGAGGTCGCGAGGGCTCGGGCGCCCGCGTTCACGGTGAAGCCGAGCTTGTGGATCGCGCGATCGATGCGATCGCGGGTCTCGAGGGAGATCGGACGCTTTCCCGACAACGCGTAAGACACGGTGCTACGCGAGACGCCAGCCTCGCGGGCCACATCACCGATCGTTGCCATCGTTCTAGTCCATTCATCGTCGAACCGCTTCGATGACTATAAGACGAAACCGGGTACAGCGCAAGACGGCGTAGTCGACGGCGGCGTCACGACTACGCAGAGTCAACGAGCAGCGTCGCGTCCCCCTGAAGAGCGCTACTGCGAGATCGGCTCGTGCGTGTAACCGAGAGCCGCGACCCAGTCGCGGATCACCTGGCGCTGGGACTCGTCGCAGGTGTAGCCGTAGCCGACACTGACATCCCAGTACTCGTTGCCGCTGACGTAGATGCGCTGGTCAAGCGACCAGCCGGGGAGCTCGGTGAGGGCGTAGCAGTCCGCCATCGTCTCCCAGTCATCGCCGAATGCGGCAGCCGCGGTGTCGGTCGGACCAGGGTTTGTGTTCTGCAGCACGTGTGCGTACTCGTGGTAGGCAAGACCGGTGCGCAGCCAGTCCGTCATGTACGGCAGCACGTTCGTCTGCGACTCGTCGTAGTGGATGGTGAAAGGCTCGTCACTCGTGACGCAACCCCAGACGTCCTGCTGGCACGCGGCATCCGCTGTGTCGAGGGAGGTCGTCACGTAGCCAGCACCCAGCTGGTCGGTGATCGACTCGTAGAACGTGCCGGTGCCATTGGACGCAGCCTGCTCCTTGGCCGTGGCGAGCACGCCCTCGAGCTCCTGGGTCGCGCTGCGCACGTCTTCGGTGTCCGCCTCAACAGATCCGGCACTCCAGCGGTGGGTCCACTCCCGGCGGAAGATGCTCGCGTAGTAGTCGGTGTCGACGATGGTCGCGTACGGCAATCCATCGAACTGCGCTGTGGTGGAAGTGAGCTCCTGGGCGGCGGAGGAGAAGGTCTCCTTCTCGTTGATCAGGTCCTTCTGGTGTTTGATCTCATCCCGCTGGTCGTTGATCTGGTCTCGCGCCTCACTGAGCCGGGTGAGCGCAATCGCCAGCACGACCCCGGTCGCGATCAGAGCGAGAACGAGAACGATGACGGTGACGATCCACCCAATGCGGCGGCGTTTGCGCGGCGGCGGCGGCGGTTCGGTTCCCTCGGGGGCAACGGGCGCGGCGGCGTGCGAGTCGGACCCAGCAGCGGTCGGAGGAACGATGAGCGCCGGCTCGAGCGCGGCGTCTGGAGCGGCGCCATCGGTCGGCGCAGGGTCGGACATAGAAATGGTGAGTCCTCTCGCGATATGACCACGAGCATATCTCGACGAAGTGACGAGGAGTCAGCCTGCCGGGGCTACCAATCCTCCGCGGGCGCGGTGATCACCGGCACGGGCACGTAAGACCAGTGGCCGCCATTGTCGTAGTGACCGCTCGCCCACGGCGACGCCCAGATCGCGGCCTCGACCTGCTCGGTCGACGCCGATGCGGCGAGTGCGTCGACGATGCCGCTATAGCCCGGAACGCTGTGGAGCGCGTCCGCCGCGTTCTGCGCGGCGATCACCAGGCTGTCGTAGGTGCCGGTTCCCCCGCCGCCGCCCGAACCCCACCCGTTGTTCAGGGGGTTGTTGCGGTTGAACCAGTTGTCCGGGCCGTTCTCCTGGCGCATCCAGCGGGTGAGCACGGTGACATTGGTGTCACTCATCGGGAAGCTGCCGAACAGCAGCACCATCTTGGCCCAGTCGTAGTTTGTGCCGCTCGCGACCAGGCTCTCGACACCGGGTGTCGCGGAGTACGCGTCACGCGCGATCGCGACGCTGGCGACATCCTGGGGCACGATCAATTTCTGGGCGTGCGCATCGATGTAGGCCTGCAGCTGTTCGGCCTCGCTCGGCGGAGGCGGCGGCGCGAGCGCGAGCACGGCAGCAAGGGCAAAGGCGACGATTCCTGCCCCAACGGCGAGCAGGTGCCCCGCCCCCTGAGGCGAGCGCGCTCGCCGAGCGGAGCGCCGAGTCACTGGAGTGTCTGAAGTCATGTCGATGGTGGATCGGCCGGAACCCCCGCCCATATCCTCAAATAAGGGTAGCAGGGGCCTTCCGCAGCGCTCCGGGCCAACGCCCAGCTTCAGGCGACGGGCGGGGTGGGCAGTGCGCTCGGGTCCTCGGCGGTCAACAGGATCGGGTTGCCGTCAGGGTCCTCGATGATCGCCGCATACGGCCCGGTCGACTTCCAGGGCTCGCGCCTTCCGCGGTAACCGAGACCCACCAACTCTCGGTACTTCGCATCGACGAGATCGCGTTCGCCAAAGTAGAACTCGAGCGAGATGTTGTAGTTGCCCCGCGGCGACGCCGTGCGCTCCGGGTCGTTCGTGGCGAAGAACACCGTGTCGAAGAAGATCGTCACGCCGCTCTCCATGCGGTGCATCACGAAGCGCTCGCCGTCGGCATCCACCGGAATGTCCAGCCCGAGCGCACGGTAGAACGCCAGCGTCGCGCGCATGTCGGCCACCACCACGCCGACCATCGCGAGCTGCACGGTCACCGGGCCACCCCCAGAACGAACTCGACCAGCGTCGGCAGGTAACCGGGAACGAAGTCGTCGGAGTGTGGGAACTGCATCCGGTGATCACCACCCTCGATGATGCGAAGGGTGAGCAGGTCGGGGCGCACCCGCTCGCGGAAGACGTCGGCCGACAACTCCACTGGCACCACCGTGTCGGCCGACCCTAGCAACGCCAGCAGGGGCACGCTGAGCGCGGTAAGTGCGGGCGCGGGGTCGTAGTCCAGGATGAGCCGCGCGAAGTCCCAGAGCACGGGGCCGTCCGGTACGAACGCGCCGACGCTCTCCAGCGCCACAAAAGATGCCGAGCGCGACGGTTCGCCCATCCACTCGGCGACCCGGTCGAAGGAGTCGCCCGCCGAAAGGCGGTCGAACAGCTCGCCGTAGGAGCCGAGGATCTGCTCCACATCGTCATTGCCCACCAACCGGTTGCGCGTGGAGAACTCCTCCTGAACGCGCGGTGTCACGGCAGGGCCCGAGCTCGTGACCACGAAGTCCACCGCCGCCCTCGCGGCCGCGTCGAGCACGACCCAGCCGCCCTGACTGTGACCGAAGAGTCCAGTCGGGATGTCGGGCACCTCCTGCCGAACCGCTCGCAGCGACGCGAGCAGGTCATCCGCCTGATCCTCGATGCTGGCCTCGAGCCAGCTGCCGGTGGAGGCGCCCACTCCGCGCTTGTCGAAGGACGCCACAGCAGCGCCGGTGTCGAGCAGCGCCTGCCGGATCGGCGGGAAGAACACGTCGTTGTCGCGGTCGGATGGTCCGGAGCCGGGGTGCATGAGCACGAGACGGTTCGGCTCGGCGTTCACGGGAAGCCAGATGCTGCCGGCCAGCTCGATCGCTCCATTGGTGGCCGTGAGGTCGATTCTCGTCATCCGACCAGTCCAGCACGCGGGAGTTGCCCGCCGCCATAGGAAAGCCGCCACGGCGGCTGCGCCGAAGAGCGACCGCCTCAACCACGCTGGCGATGCAGCTGCCTGCTCAGCGGGGGCCCACGAGAGGTTTCGCGTCCACCCGTCTCCACAAAGGAACCGAGACTTGGTTAAACGAAGAAAGACCGCCTTGGCGGCGGTCTCGTTTCCTCTGCGGAGACGGAGGGATTTGAACCCTCGGTACCCTTACGGGTACTCCACCTTAGCAGGGCCTTCGGGGTCGCAGTCGGGGCGTAATCCTGCGCCTCCACGCATCGGATGCACGCCAGTTTTCGACGTGTTCGGCGGTGCGACGCCCCTGCTGCTCCCCTGGGCCGACCGACTGCGATGTTGGATACAGGTCTCGCGGATGCCTTCGCGGAAGCGATGCGGCGTTCGAATTGCGCTCGCCCCTATGAGGCTCAGCCTGGTGTGTTCGTTCGCTGTCAGTCGCGGAGGTCGGCAGTGTGCCCGTCGTGCGCGGCCCAGTATCGGGGTGACTGGCAGCGGCTCGCGCGTTCGGGCATGTACGACGCTGACGCGCAGCCGGTGAAGGGCTTTCGTTACTTCTTCATCACGCTCAGCGCACCAAGTTTTGGCGCTGTGCACAGAGTCCCGAAGCCGTGGGACAAAGCACGGCGACGGTGCGCATGTGGAAGCACACACGCCCCCTCAGAGATCGAGTTGCGCGGCCTCCCGGTCGCTCTGGACGGATACGACTACGTCGGTCAGGTGGCGTGGCACGGCGCGGTGTCGCGGCTATGGGCATCATCGGTGGATGCGATGCGTCGGCGTTCTCCGTCGATGGAGTATTTCGTGGTGCGGGAAGTGCAAGCGCGGATGGCGCTGCATCTGCACGCGGTGGTGCGGGTGCCGGATCATGTGCCCGTGTCGGCTGCGGCGATGGGGGCAGCTGCACGCGCTGCTACGGCTGCGCATCCAGCGACAGGCGAAGTGGTGTCCTGGGGCCAGAAAGGCGTGCAAGATCGGGAGATTCAGCCTCGACGCTCGCAGGAGGAAGGCGTGTCGCCGGACATGTCCACGGCGGCGGCGCGTGTCATCGGATACGTCTCGAAAGCCCTGAACTACAGCTTGAAAGACATAGTGCCGGGGCAAGATGCTGCTGACAGCGACCCATCACCGGAACGATTCGAATTCGTGCGTCGGCTGCGGCATGCTGCGCGGTTTCAAGTGCGCTGCAAGGACTGTCCATCATCGGGTGCTGCGGATTGTTCGAAGCGTGCGCACCGGTCACTGGGGTATGGCGGGCACACGGTGACCATGAGTCGTCCGACGAAGCGGCGTCCTGGTTGGTCATTCGCTCATTTGACCCGCAAGCGCATTCGCGAAGAACGGATGGCGTGGGCCGCCGCTCACTGGACAGCCGATGATGCGAGCGGGATCGGGGACGATGAGGTCTGGTGGGCGCGTTACGCCGCTGATATGAGGGCACGTCGCGCTCAGGAGGCGTGGGAGTCTCGGCAGCACGCCCGCGCACCGTAGACGGCAGCTGCTTGAAATGGCCTCACTGGTGACGGTGGGGCTATTCGGCGTGTTCGAGGTCGAGGGCAAGGGCGCTCGCGCCTGCGGCAGCTGCGATACGGAGCATTGCATGACACGAAATTGCCGATATGAGAAGGGTTGACTTCGTGCGAGGGCGGGACGGGGGCGGCGAGAACGGCGCCAGCCGCACGCGCAGCCGCCCCCGTCCCGCCCTGCGACCGCGAAGCGGTCGCCTTGTTCCATGGATGGGAACTTTCCGTGGCAATGGCATTGAATCGATGATGTCTGAGGCGGGCGATAGGTTTGCCGGAGACGAGAGGAAGATCACCGTGACAGCAGTCGTGCAACGCATCAAGGAGGTGACCCAGCCTCGTGGCGGGTACATCAATCCGAAGTCGATGACGATGACTCAGTTGGACGACGGCAACCCGTCACCTCTCGATCACAAGGTCGAGAACATCCACGCTTCGCTGGTCGGCCTTGCTGTGGATTACCTTGCGCGCCTTGCGAACGGCGCTGCTCCTCGCGAAGCCTTTGCCATATCGCTTAGGGGTGCTCGAAACATCGGACGCGCTGAACTCACGACTGCTGAGGCCGAGGTCGGCAGTCTCGTCGCGGGCAAGGTGGATAGCTACGCGATTTTGTCGGCCTGCAAGCTCGCGGGTTACGACGTCGGCTATCGCGTTGGGCCGATGATGTACAACCCAGACGCGCGCACAAAGCCCGACAGAATCACGACGGACCACATCGCGGCGATGGTCGAGCGCTCGCTATCTTTCTTTCGGAGCTACGGGCCTGTCACGCTCGACGGGTTCACATTCCCGGGCGGCTACAACGACGTAGTCACGGCAGGCGACGGCGACTTCATCACTGCTGACACGCTCTGGGATTTCAAGGTGTCGGTGAGTGGCCCCACGAAAGATCACACGCTTCAAGTGCTCATGTACTGGCTCATGGGTCTGCGCTCTGGTCAGCCGGAGTTCAAGAGCATCACGCATCTGGGAGTGTTCAATCCACGCCTGAATGCCGTGTATCGAATTGCCCTTGCGGACGTGCCTGCCGATGTCGTCGCGACAGTCAGCCGCGACGTTATCGGTTACTGAGTCGCAAAACCCAGGCAGGCGAACCACCCGTCACCATTGGACGTCAAGACGGCTGGGTGTCCCCGGGAGCGAAGTACTGACTGTTGAGCTTCCACTTGCTCAGGGTGCTGAGACTGACGCCCAAGGGCGGTCCGACCTGGCGCAGTGTGAAGCCTTCGTGAAGGGCAAGCTCAGCGAGGGCGCGCTCAATGTGAAGTAGCTCGGTCCGTGCTTCTTTCAGGTGGACAAGGGCGCTCTTGATGCGCATCTCATCATCCAGTCGCTGAAGCTCAGCGGATGAATCGGGCTGGAGAGAGCTTCGCGAGGCGGCGGCTCCAGTCACCTCAAGCTTGGACGCGAGTGCTGTGAAGGCGCGCCCGATGGTCTCTATATCGGGGGCTGACTGCTGCGCGAGTAGACGAGACGGCTCATCGTTCGTCTTCGCTCGTCCTTGCGTGTTGCTGGCTGCCATACAGGCGAGTGTACCCATCACGCGGCGATTCTGCGATGAGTTACGTACATATGTGTTCGAGGTTACTTGCTGAACGTTTGAACTTCTGTTACCTTGGCGAACGCGGGTGTCCAACCTCGAACACCCGCGTTCGACTAGGTATAGGAGAAGGACATGAATAAGCGCCAACTGGCCGCGTTCGCGGCTGTGAAGTTCACGCAGGGATTCCTGCGGAAGTCTGAGCAGATCGCTCGGGCAGAAGGTGTGTCGGTTCGCGATGTCGTCTACGTGCGGGCAGATAAGTACCTGCCTGAGATCAAGAAGGCAGCAGATCGCGACATGTGCCCTGAGGCACCGCGCGGTCTTACACGCCCGTGGATCCTGCTCGCCCTGCTCGCCCTGGCGGTCAGCGGCGACGACGTTGCGACGGAGGTCATCTGATGGCCGGATCAGTCACCCTGCCCTTCGGTGCGGGCGTCAAGCTGCTGGGGAAGAGTGCCCAGCCAGGTCGCGCGGTGATGGAGTACGACAAGGCCGCGGGATCGTCGACCGATCGTCCTCAGCGCAACGCCCGTGGTGTCGCGCTTTTCCGTCACCCTGCACTGCTCCAGCTGGCGGACGGAGCGGACGTGATCGACGTAAACCTCACGGTTGATCGCGAAGAGGGCTTCGGGGCCTTTCAGGAGATCGCCTTGGATGCTACGGATGCGCGAATCACGGTCAGCAACCAGAAGGAATCGTTTGACCTGCGGGTTTCCGTGTCAGGCAGCTGGCAGGGCGGCAAGAGGACGGCGAGCTGATGCGTCGCATCGCCCTTTTGGGACTGGGGGTGACCCTTCTGCTGGTTGCAGGGGTCACCTCCGGGTGCACCAGTCCGCCAGCGACCACGTTCAGCAGGTCTCCGACTCCGACTCCCACCGATGACGCATCGTCTAAGTACGACATGCGGCTTGGCGAAGTCGTCGCATCGTCGCCAGGCACGGTGAAGATGTCGATCTACGTTCCAGCGTTCTCGTCCGGCGTGTGGCTGCGGGTTTCCGCTCTCGATGGATCGTTCACTCGTGACGTATGTCAGGTGGCAGTCGAGGACTCGGTGCAATCGTCGTCGGATGAGTGTTCCGTCGAGGTCTTCGAGCGGGACGAGCATGGCAAGCTGCAAGGAGTCATCCTCCACGTCGACGGACTGGACGAGGCAGGCTACTTCGAAACCGACGCACGGGATCTTCGGCGTACCGAGCAGGGCGGCTGGTCAGGAGAGACGGGCACGCGCTCCGTGAAGCTGTGGGGTTTCCTCAGCCCGAAGGGGTTGGAGAAATGAACCATCGGTTCGTCACAATCACTGTCGGCGTCGTCATGGTGGCGTTCGTCCTGACGTTTGGCTTGGTCGGCGCTCCGAGTGGCCTCGAAGGTGTTGCGATGCTCGGGCGCGTGCTCTGGGGGCTGCTGATCTTTGGTGCAGTGATGGTCGTTGCTGTTGCTCCCCTGCGTCGGCGTGCGATCGGGCGTAGTCGTCTGCTTGGACGGCTGTTCGCACCGCGCCTGAGTCGCGCCGAAGTTGCCGCGTTGTCACCTCACGAGCGGAAGGCACTTGGCGTGCTGCGTCGCCCTGAGTCATGGGCGATGGCCGCTGCGCTGACAAGGGAAACCGTAGACCGGAAGGGGCAGCGAGTTCGCCTATGGCCGGGGTTAGCTGGTGTCGAGTTGACTCCGCTCGGGCCGGCTGCACGGTTCGCGAATCCTCCGGGCGTGACCGCCGCCGATTGGGATATGGCGCGGGTTAGCTCGGCGGTTGGCTTCCACGTCGAAATCAGCCCTGTTGGCGCGTCGTCTGTGCTGGTCACCGCTCGAACACGCGACCCGTTCAAGAACGCGGCCAAGTCGTCGGGAGGCTCGCTCTCTGCAGGTATTCCGTGCGGTGTGCAGGAGGATGGGTCGCCGCTGCTGGCGAGCTTCGCCAATCAGTCGGGCGCGGTGGTTGGCGGTGTCCCTGGCTCAGGCAAGAGCGCTGGAGCAACAAGCATCATCGCTCAGCTGTGCGCTGATCCCGGTGCTCAGTTTGTCGTGATCGACGGCAAGGGCGGCTCCGATTGGTCGTGGGTGGCTTCGCGTGCGGCGTTGCTGAATACGGACGATGAAAACCTCGAGGCGGTGAAGGCGCAGTTGCTGGCGTTGACGAGTCTGATGCGGTGGCGGTTGCAGACGCAGAAGGAACGCCGTGGTGCGTCGAACTTCTGGCACGCCGGGGCGACAGCAGATGACCCGTTCATCCTGGTCGTCATTGATGAATGCCAGTCGTTTTTTGACCCGAAGGAGCACATGACGAAGGAGGCCAAGCAGCTTTCTCAGGAAATCGCGGCGCTGACCGTCAATCTCGTGAAGAAGGGTCGCTCGGCTGGCGTCTTCGTGATGTCGATTACCCAGAAGCCGACGAGCGACAGCATCCCCTCGGCGTTGAGTGCGAACTGCGGCGTGAAGTGGGCGTGCCGGGTCGAGACTCGGGCTGCTGAGGAATCGATTCTCGGTGCTCGCCCCGATGGAACGCCGGACGGTGCTTCGCCGACCCTCATTCCCGAGACTCGTCCGGGCGGTGTGACTGTAAAGCGTGGTGGCGAGTGGGTGCGTGCTCGGTTCGCGTACACGCCCGAGGCCGAGGCTTCTGCTGTTGCTGAGGGATACGCCAGCCTGCGCATTCCATTCGAGCAGTTGACGGCACGACAGCCCGTATTCGCGGAGGGGGAGGACGAATGACCCTCGACGACCTCAACGCCCGGATTGAGCGTGCTGAACGCGCGGCGATGGGCAAAGCGATGAGCGGCCAGTGGACGAAGGCCGATGACGAAGCATTGGCGGCTCTGTACGACGAGCGCCGTCGCGTATATGAGGAATCAAGAAGGGATGAGAGATGAGCACGATGACGGATACTCCACTCTGGTACACGGAGGCTGAGCTTGCCGAGCTCATGCACCTTCACCCGTCCACGATCAGCCGTAAGGTTCGGGCAGGTACCTTCCCGATCAAGCCTTTGGAGATCGGAGCGCGTCGCTTGTATCCAGCCGCCGCAGTCCTCTCGCTTGCTGGGATTGACGTTGAGCGTTGAGCGGAGGCAGACGGCCTCCGGGGTGAGTTGGCGTGTCAGGCTTCACTCCGGGGGCCGTGTCATTGCGGATAAGTCGTTCTCCACGAAACGGGCTGCAGAATCTTGGGAGCGCCAGCAGAAGGAAGCACTGCACGGTGGCGGATTCGTGTCACCGCGTCAGGCCAAGACTCCGATATCTGAGGTTGCTGCTGCGTTCCTCGAAGCTCGTTCGGGTCAGGTTGCCCCGCACACGTTGCGAACGGATCGAGACAACCTTGCGGCTCTTCCGCCCAAGTTCGCTGCGTGGCCTATCGGGGCGGTATCTGAGGCCGACGTTCTCACGCTCCTTACCGATCTGCTGAGTAGCCGTGCTCATTCGACGGTTTCGCGGATACGGACGACCCTCTCTGCGCTGTGGACGTGGGCTGTTCAGCAGCGCTTGACACCCTCAAATCCGGTGCGGGGTGTTCGGATGCCGTCTGGTGCCATGCAAGCGCACGAGGGTGCGCCGCTGACGACGTCGATTCTGGCTCTCATGCTCGACGCCCAGCGGAAACGGTCGCCACACGGTGCGCTGATTACCGAGTGGCTGAGTCTCACAGGGCTGCGCTGGTCTGAGCTGCGAGCGTTGCGGGTCGGTGACCTCCAAGATGTGCCCTTCCCCGCCGTGCGTGTTCTTCGGGCGCAGAGCGACGGCTACGCGGAGAAAGCTCCGAAGTCGGCTCGTGGACGTCGAACGGTGCCGATCGTCGCTCGTGCTCATGACATCGCTCGGGAGTGGGCAACTGGTAAGGGGCCAACGGACTACCTGGCGACAAGCGCGACTGGTCTGCAACTACGCGGCACGTACTTCCGCCGAGTCGTTGCCTGGACGACCACTTCACCTGAGCACACGATCCACGATCTGCGGCATTACGCCGCGAGCACCTGGCTTCGTCAGGGCATCCCGATCAACCAGGTTGCGGCCTGGTTGGGCGACGATCCGCGCACCGTATTGAAGGTGTACGCGCACGTCCTCGGAGAGGCACAGGACATCGAAGCGCTACACCGCTTGAACTCGCCGCTCCCCACACACTCCCCCTGAGAACGCTGCAAAACACGATTCGCAGGAAGGGGGACGGTCGGAAGAATCTCGTAAAACAGGTTCTGACCAGGGAAAAAAGAGCGGAGACGGAGGGATTTGAACCCTCGGTACCCTTACGGGTACTCCACCTTAGCAGGGTGGTGCACTAGGCCGAACTATGCGACGTCTCCAAAAACGTACGCGAGCAAGCTTAGCCGACGGCAGGTTACGTCGAAAACGCGAGGCGACGTGTCCGCATAACGGGGGACACTATATAGTCGTCCCTGACGCTAGACCACGCCCGAACCCGCAGGGCCTGTCGACGGACCCGAATCCGGCGTCGCTTACCCGGAATACCCTCATGCCCGAATCGCTGCGCCCTGCCCTTCGCCGCTCTGCCCCCACGGGCCGCAGCTGGCGCGCGAGCACTTCTGGCCGGTTCCTGACGTCACCTCGGAGCCGGCCAGATCACACTCTCACTCAGCAGACAGTTCGGGTCGTAGCCGAGTGAGATAGGTGGGTCGTCCACCGCGCTGGGTAGCGGCGGGCGGCCCACCACCCCCACAACGACTAGGGGCAGCGGATGCCTCGAATCAGTTGTTCGCGATGCTGCAGGTGTAGTCGGCCGCTGTCTGCCCGCGGAGCCCGTCCAGGGTCTCCAGGCCGGTGTTGTCGACGGGTGCCGCCGACGGATCCGTTACCGGCGCGTTCGGGTCCGCCTCCGAGCCACGGCCGTCTCCGGCCTGCGCGAGCAGGAACGGTGTATCGCTCGCGATCTTGGCGAATAGCTGGTCACCGAGATAGCTGTCTGGCTGGACTTTGCCCAGGTACACACCGTCGCCACCGGTCGTGCCCGGGTACTGCACGAAAGTGACACGTTGCAACGGAATGTTCTTCAGCGCGAGCGCGATCGACACCATGGTGTCGAGGTTCGCGAGACCGGTCGAGAGGGTCAGGTTCTGCGAGGCGGCGGTTGCCAGTTTGTACAGTTTGGAGGGGTCGCTGAGAGTGGCGGAGTCCTTGAGTTTGCGCACCAGGGCTGACAGGTAGACCTGCTGCGAACTGATGCGCGTGAGGTCGCTGCCGTCGCCGACACCCGCACGCGAGCGGAGGAACGCGAGGGCGTCGATGCCCTGGAGCGTGTACGTTCCGGCGGCTGCTATATCAATGCCCGTGTTCGGATCCTGCACGGGGCCCGTTACACATACGTCCACGCCGCCCACGGCATCAGACATGTTGATGACGCCGACAAAGGAGATCATGCCGGCGAACTGGATGGGGAGTCCAGTCAACTGTTCGACTGACTGCACGACGCAATTGAGGCCCCCTTCGGAGCCGCCGTAGGACAGTGCCACGTTGATTGGTTCCGTCGAGGTGACCTTGGTGTCTCCGGTATCCGAGTTCACGCATTCCGGAATGGTGACGACCATGTCGCGCGGGATGCTCACAGCGACAGCGTTGGTCTGGTCCTGGGAGACGTGCAGGAGGATGTTCACGTCGTTGAGCACGGCGCTCTCGTCGTCGACGCTGCCTCCGATGCCCGCCTGACCGGCGCGCCCATCCGATCCGACGATAAGAATGTTGAAGCCGCCCTCGATCGCGCCAATCTGCGGCGGCGGACCCTCGGTCTCGCTATCCAGGGTGACGGTTTTGATGTTGCTCTTGAGTTGGTATGCGGCAATTCCTGCAACGGATGCACCACTCACGAGAAGCACGGCGAGCGAAGCGCCGACAATCGTCAACAGTGGGCCCCACGCGTTCGACTTACGAAGTCGGCCGTGGCGGGCGATACCGGAGATCTTCTTCGACCTATTGGAGCGGGGGCGGAGCTCGCTCATGACAGATCCCTTCCACTGTTCAACGAGTTCGGGTGACGGAAGCGGAGGGCGTGGGATTCGAACCCACGAGACGTTTCCGCCCACCAGTTTTCAAGACTGGCTCCATCGGCCACTCGGACAGCCCTCCCGAGACCCAAGGTCCGAGTGTAACTGATGGGCTACTCGCGACCCTGAGCGGCGCCCTAGAAGCTCTCAAGCAGGCGAGCAACGCCCTCATCGACATCGGATGCCGTGCGCTCGTTCGCCGCGGACTGCACCTCGTCGGGCGCCTGGCCCATCGCCACACCGCGGCCCTCAGCGGATGCCCACTCGAGCATGTCCAGATCGTTGCGTCCATCGCCGACGGCCATCACCCGCGAGCGGGGCACGTCGAGCAGCTCGCGCACCCGCTCGAGCGCCGTGGACTTGTTGACGCCGTCGGGGGCAATGTCGAGCCACGCGGTCCAGCCGACGTTGTAGCTCACCTTGTGCAGGCCCATCTTCTCGACCACGGTGAGGAAGTCCTCGATCGCGTGCTCTGGGGAGATCACGACGACGCGGGTGGCCTGGTGGCCGAGCAGCTGCTCGAACTCCACCTTCTCGCTCGCGGCACCCAGCGTGCCATCAGGGAACCAGCCGGTGTATCGGTACAGCCCCTCGTCATCCTCAACCGCGTAGTTCGCCGTCTCCAGGCTCTCTTTCACCGTGGTGAGAACCTGGCTCGGATCGAACGTCTCCACGAACTCGCGGGCGTATCCGGTCGGCGCAGTCGCGTCCCGTTTGAGCGTGATCGCGCCGTTCGAGCAGACGACATACTCCGGGGTGATCGAGAGCCGGTCGAGAATCGGCAGGGTCATGGCCACAGAGCGGCCGGTGGCTAGCGTCACCTCGTGGCCGAGAGCACGCACACGCGCGACCTGCTCGACGACCGCGTCGACCAGCACGCCGTCTTCCCGCAGCACGGTGCCGTCGATGTCGAGGGCGATCAACCAGCGTTCGGGCGTGCCGCTCATGCGACCGGCTCGAACAGCTCGAGGCCGCCCAGGTACGGGCGCAGCGCCGCAGGCACGGCGACGGAGCCGTCCGCCTGCTGGTGAGTCTCGAGAATCGCGACCAGCCAGCGTGTGGTGGCCAGGGTGCCGTTGAGCGTCGCGACCGGTGAGGTCTTGCCCGACTCGGTGCGCGAGCGGATGTCCAGTCGCCGCGCCTGGTAGGTCGTGCAGTTGCTCGACGACGACAGCTCGCGATACGTGCCCTGGGTCGGCACCCACGCTTCGATGTCGTACTTGCGGGCGGCACTGGAACCCAGGTCGCCCGCGGCGACGTCGATCACGCGGTAGGCGAGCTCGCAGGCCTGGATCATCGACTCCTGGAAACCGAGCAGGCGCTCGTGCTCCGCTTCTGCATCTGCCGGCAGCACGTAGCTGAACATCTCCAGCTTGTTGAACTGGTGCACGCGCAGGATGCCGCGATTGTCCTTGCCCGCGGACCCTGCCTCGCGGCGGTAGCAGGTGGACCAGCCGGCGTAGCGGATCGGCCCGGTCGACACATCGATGATCTCGTCGGAGTGGTACCCGGCGAGCGCGACCTCGCTCGTGCCGGTCAGGTACAGGTCGTCGGCTGGCAGGTAGTAGATCTCGTCGGCGTGCTCGCCGAGAAAGCCGGTGCCCGCCATGATCTCGGGCCGCACGAGGGTGGGCGTGATCAGTGGAATGAAGCCCTCGGTGAGCGCCTTGTCGAGCGCGAGGTTCATCAGTGCGATCTCAAGGCGGGCGCCGACCCCCTTGAGAAAGTAGAAGCGGCTGCCCGAAACCTTCACCCCACGGGCAATGTCGATCGCGCCGAGCAGTTCGCCGAGGTCGGCGTGGTCGCGAGGCTCGAAGTCAAAGGTCGCCTTCTCGCCGACCTCGCGGAGCAGGGCGAAGTCCGCCTCGCCACCGGAGGGCACGCCATTGATGATGGGGTTGGCGATGGAGCCGACGATCCTGGTGAACTCGGCCTCGGCATCCGCTGCGGCCTGTTGCGCGACCTTCACTCGTGCGGCCAATTGCTGGGCTTCGGCCACGAGCGCCTGCTTCTGCTCCTTGGGAGCGGACGCCACCGTCTTGCCGAACGCGTTCTGCTCGGCGCGGAGGTTCTCGAAGGCGCCGATCGTCGAACGGCGCGACTCGTCGGCAGCAAGGGCGTCATCGACGACGCTCACGGATGCCCCGCGAGCGGCTTGCGATCGACGCACCGAGTCAGGGTTCTCGCGCAAAATCAATGGATCGATCACAACTTCAATGCTACCGAGCAATGGCATAGCGTTAGCCCATGGCAGCGCCCACGGACCCAGCTGCCAAGGTTGCCGCCGTTGTTTACAACCCGATCAAGGTCGACCTGCCCAAACTGAAGAAAGCCGTCAACGGCGCCGCGAGCGCCGCGGGTTGGGGCACCACCATCTGGTTGTCGACGAGCGAGAAGGATGCCGGCCAGGGCGCGACGAAGCGCGCGGTGGCGGGCGGCGCCATCGTCGTGATCGCCGCGGGGGGTGACGGAACCGTACGCGCGGTGGCGGAAGCGCTGCGGGACAGCGACGTTGCGCTCTCCCTGCTGCCATCGGGCACCGGCAACCTGCTCGCCCGCAACCTCGACCTGCCGCTCACCAACATCGACGACGCGGTCGCCATCGCATTCACCGGGGTCGACCACAGGATCGACCTCGGAATAGTCGAGATCGAGCGCGCCGATGGTGACACCGAGGAGCACGTCTTCCTGGTCGTCGCGGGCCTCGGCCTCGACGCGAAGATGATCAAGAACACCAACTCGAAGCTGAAAAAGGCGGTCGGCTGGCTCGCGTACATCGACGGCGGACTGCGCTCGCTGCCCGAACTCCACTCGATCCGGATCCGGTACCGGCTCGACGGCGCCACGGAGCGCTCGATGAACGTGCACACGATCATGGTGGGCAACTGCGGGGCGCTGCCCGGCGGGATTCTGCTGATGCCGGATGCGAAACCCGACGACGGCATCCTGGACATTGCGGCCCTGCGCCCTCGCGGCCCGTTCGGCTGGGTCAAGGTCTGGAACAAAGTCGCCTGGGAGAACGGCGTGCTGCGCAAGAGTGTCATCGGGCGCAAGATCATCGACCTGTCGTCGCCCGATGTGAAGTCGGTCACCTATTTCACCGGGCGCACGCTCGACATCGTCGTCGAGTCGCCGCAGGAGTTCCAGCTCGACGGCGACGAGTTCGGCGAGGCCACATCGGTGCGCACCCGAGTGGATGCCGGCGCACTCGCGGTGCGCATGCCCACCTAGGATTCACCCTTTTCGCGGGGGGCCGCGGCACTAGAGTTTCGCCATGGCTACCACTCCTGCACCCCCCGTCGTCATCGAGGGCCGGGTCGGCCGCAAGGTCAACAACGCCCTGTTCATCGACTTCTCGGATGGCGGCGACAAGCCGTTCGCCCGGGCTGTGCAGGGCGGCAGCAAGCTGGGGGTGCTGTTCGGCTTCAAGAACGGCGGCAACGGCAAGCACAAGCTCACTTACACAGACGGCGGCGAGATCGAGGTCGCGACCAACGGCGGCGAACCGACTGCGGTCACCCGTGGCGATGGCAGCGCTGTCGTCTCGATCGAGCGAGCGGATGCCTCCACCGCGACCCAGCCCGACGGCACGGTCGTCTACCGCATCGCCGGCGACCCCAAGGAGGCCGAGACTGCGGACCTGTTCCGCGGCATCATCACCCAGCCCGACGGCACCGAAGTTGGTCGGCTCGACGTGATCCGCACCGGCGGCGGCTGGGAGCTCGGTATCGAGGACATCCTCGATATCGTCACCGGCAACTTCAGCTGGAGCAGCGACGTGGGCGCAGCGCTCCCGATTCCATTCCA
This sequence comes from Rhodoglobus sp., assembly GCA_040002655.1. Classification (GTDB taxonomy): domain Bacteria; phylum Actinomycetota; class Actinomycetes; order Actinomycetales; family Microbacteriaceae; genus Rhodoglobus. The sequence goes on from JBDUEC010000005.1 coordinate 17,480, forward strand.
GGGCACGCGCCTCGTGCTGACCGCCCCGACGACACCGCTGCAGCGAGATGTGCTGCTGGCTGCCTGCGTCGACATCGCGCTGGGCATCCGCCCGTATTGGAAGGAAATGCGCTGATGGCGGCCGCTCCAACCCCGGTCGCTGTCATCGACGGTCGTGTGGGCCGCAAGCTCGGCAATGCGCTGACCATGACCTTCTCGTCCGGCGCCGCGAACCCGGTGGCGACCGCGCTGCAGGGCGGAGCGGCCGGGTTCGGCGGCAAACTCGCCATCCTGCTCGGATTCCGCAACGGCGGCCAGGGCAGGCACACCCTCACCTACCCGGACGGGTCGAAGCTCATTATTCCGGTGCGCGACTGGGACCCCACGCCGATCACCCGCGGCGACGGTTCGCCGGTTGCCACGATCACGCGCGCGGAGACCTCGGTGGCGACTCTGCCGGATGGCACCGAGCTGTTCCACTTCGGCCCGGCTCCGGTCGATGCGAAGACCTCCGACAAGTACAGCATCCTGGTGACCACTCCCGCGGGCGAGCCCGTCGCCATGCTCGAGATGATGCGCTCCGCCGCCGGCTGGATCAGTGGTGAGGACATCCTCGAGTTCGTGATGGAGGGGCCGATCAACACGCAGACCGGCGGGGCTCTCGCAATTCCGATCCCTGGCACCCGCATGGTCCTCTACCGCGAGGTGGAGGGCGTTGAGCGTGACGTGTTGCTTGCCGCGTGTGTCGAGCTCGGCATCGGCATCCGCGCCTACTTCACCGAGATGGGGAAGGTTGTGGCCTGGCTCTAGCCGAGCAGCCCGTCGAGCCAGTCGCGCGCGTCGCGGAACGCGGCGTTGTCGTAGCGCGGTACGACGGTGATCGGGGTCCGGTCAGCTCTCGGGTATGAACCCAGGAAGATGACTCTGGGGCTGAAACGCTTGAGGCCGAGCAGGGCATCCGCTACGCGCTCATCGCGGATGTGCCCGTCGAGGTCGATCACGAAGCGGTTTCGGCCGAGCACGTCGCCGATCGGCCGCGACTCGAGCAGGCTCATGTTCACACCGCGCGTGGAGAACTGCTCGAGCATCTCGACCAGGCGGCCCTCGGTGTTGTCGGGCAGCTCGGCGATGATGCTGGTCTTGTCCGCCCCGGTGGGCTCGGGCAGCACGGTCGTGCGGCTCACGAGAACGAAGCGCGTGACGGCGTTCGGGTTGTCGCCGATGTTCTCGGCGAGCACGGTGAGGTCGTGGTGGTCGGTGATCCCGGGCGGCGCGACCGCGGCATCCGCTATCTCCGATTCGAGCAGTGCCGCCGCGGCGGCCACATTCGAGGTCGACGGCAGGTGCCCGTGGCTCGGCAGGTTCTTGTCGAGCCAGAGGTGGGTCTGCCCATAGGCAACCGGATGCGCGTTGATGACTGTGACGTCGGCGAGCGTCGTTCCCGGCCGGGCCACCAGCACGAAGTTGACCGGCACCAGGTACTCCCCCGTGATGCGCAGGTCGGGGATCCTGGCCAGCGCATCCTGGGATGCGCTCACGCCTCCCTCGATCGAGTTCTCGATTGCGATCATCGCCGCGGTGCTGCGCCCGCTCACGACGTCGTCGAGCGCCTCGCCCACATTGTTCACGGAGCGCCAGGACTGGCCGGACGCCTCCGGTACCTGCTTGAGTGCGGCCTCGGTGAACGTGCCTGCCGGCCCCAGGTAGGAATAGGTGTCAGGCATGGCTCCGAGTGTATCGGCGTGACCCCGAGTGCCAGACTGATTCCATGAGCACGCGCGCAGGTACCCCGGCCCAGGCATCCGATCTCATCAACGTTCACGAGCTCGTCGATGCGTATTACAAGCTGACGCCTGACGTCTCGATTCCGGAGCAGAAGGTGGTGTTCGGCACCAGTGGCCACCGCGGATCCTCCCTCGACTCGGCGTTCAACGAGACGCACATCGCCGCGATCACTCAGGCGATTGTCGAGTACCGCGCCGGGCAGGGAATAACCGGGCCACTGTTCATCGGCCGCGACACGCACGCCCTCTCCCGGCCGGCCGAGACGACGGCGCTCGGGGTGCTCGAGGCCAACGGCGTGCGCGTGCTCGTCGACGAGTTCGACGACTACGTTCCGACCCCGGCGCTCAGCCACGCGATCATCGCGTACAACCGAGCCGGGCACGACGACCAGGCGGATGGCATCGTCATCACCCCGAGCCACAACCCTCCCCGCGATGGCGGTTTCAAGTACAACCCCCCGCACGGAGGACCAGCCGACAGCGACGCCACCGGCTGGATCGCCAATCGAGCCAACGAGCTGATCCTCGACGGCAACCGCGGGGTACACACCGCCGAGCCCTCCGGGGTGGAGACGTACAACTTTCGGGGAGCGTACGTCGACGACCTGGCGAACATCATCGACCTCGAAGCCATCCGCAAGGCTGGCGTGAAGATCGGTGCAGACCCGCTCGGCGGGGCCAGCGTCAACTACTGGGCGCTGATCGCCGAGCGCTACGAGCTCGACCTGACCGTGGTCAACCCGCGGGTGGATCCGCAGTGGGGGTTCATGACGCTCGACTGGGACGACAAGATTCGCATGGACCCGTCCTCGGCGTCTGTCATGGCATCCGTGCTGAAGCACAAGGACGACTTCGACGTGGTCACCGGCAACGACGCCGACGCCGACCGCCACGGCATCGTCACCCCCGACGGCGGCCTGATGAACCCCAACCACTACCTCGCGGTCGCGATCCAGTACCTCTACACCCATCGCCCGAGCTGGAAAGCGGATGCCGCCATCGGCAAGACGCTGGTCTCCAGTTCCATGATCGACCGAGTCGCCACCTCGCTGGGACGGCGCCTCTGGGAGGTTCCGGTCGGCTTCAAGTGGTTCGTGCCAGGGCTCGTCGACGGATCGGTCGCGTTCGGGGGTGAGGAGAGTGCGGGGGCGAGCTTCCTGCGCCTCGACGGCACGGCCTGGACGACCGACAAAGACGGCATCCTGCTCGCCCTGCTCGCCAGCGAGATCATCGCGGTGACGGGCAAGAGCCCCTCGCAGTTGTACGCCGAGCTCGTGGCCGAGTTCGGCGACCCGGCCTATCAGCGCATCGATGCCGCCGCCAGCAAGGAGCAGAAGGCCCGGCTCGGCAAACTCAGCGGGGACGCGATCACGGCGACCGAACTCGCGGGCGACCCGATCACGGCGAAGCTCAGCGAAGCCCCCGGCAACGGAGCGGCTGTCGGTGGCGTGAAGGTCACCACGGAGTTCGCCTGGTTCGCCGCTCGCCCGAGCGGCACCGAGGACGTCTACAAGATCTACGCGGAGTCGTTCAAGGGGCCGGAACACCTGAAGCTGGTGCAGGCCGAGGCCAAGGACATCGTCGACGCAGCCCTGGCCGGCTGACCGAGGGTAGAGGCCGTGATGGGCCCCCGCTGAGCAGTCAGCCGCGTTGCGAAGCAACGTGGATGCGGCTCAGTAGGGGACTACGGCGCGTAGTCCGGCGCAGCCGGCAGACCGAAGAACTCCTCGAGCGTGGTGATCCCCGTGTTGTGCATCTCGGTCGCTAGAGGAACGCCGATGTAACGGTAGTGCCACGGCTCATACGGGTACCCGGCTACATCGACCTTGTCGGCGGGATAGCGCAGCAGGAATCCGAAACGCCACGCGTTGTCGTGCAACCAGATGCCTTCAGGGGTGTCCGCGAAGCACACGTTGAGCGAGCAGTTGCCGGAGTCAGCGCCGATGTCGATGGCCAGGCCAGTCTGGTGCTCGCTGTGGCCGGGCTTGGCCGTCGTCGGGTCGCTACCGTCGCCGTAGATCGAGACCTGCGAGTCGTAGCTGCGGTAGGCGCTGTTGGAGGCGAGGGTGAGTCCCGCCTCGCTCTGGGCGGCGGCGAACATCGCCACCACGGCATCCGATGCCTCCTGGCGCAGCTGTGGATCCCAGGTGTGCGGCACCGGCACGTCCACGAGGTCCGGCGGAACGTAGTCCTGCGGGTTGAGCGGTGTCAGCTTGTTAACGACCACCCAGATGCTGTTGGGATCGGTGAGCGAGTTGGCGGCCTTGTTGAACGTGGGGGTCGGAGTCGGCGTTGGGGTGGGGCTCGGTGTGCCGCTCTTCGTGGGCTTGGCCGAGGTGTGCGGAGCCGCGGTCGGAGAACCCTGCCCGGCGAGGGCGCTGATGCCCCAGACCGCAGCGATCACGACGACAAGACCGCCCGCGACGATGGATGCCACGACCAGCGTGCGGCGACGGCGAACCTCGCGCGAGGGGCGCCGCCGGGGCCGGAGTTCAGACACGCATCAGATCATATTCGCCGCGGCAGGGAACTGCCCGCGCACCCGCCTTCGGCCGTATTGCCAAAGTTCTGCCGAGGGTGTAACTTTGCAGTCCACGCAAGTTTTCGCCACTGATGGATCGCGTTCCTCAGTGGTTTCGTTCGTTAACACCAAACCACACCAGCACCGAAGAGGTAGAGGCTCTATGTCACGCGTTGAATCCAGGGGCAAGATCGAAGCCCAAAAGGTCGAGGATGCCGGCGGGGTGATGACCCACCGTCAGATCCTGTTCGTGATCTTCGGCCTCATGGCCGGTATGTTCCTCTCCGCACTCGACCAGACTGTGGTCGGAACATCCATCCGCACCATCGCCGACGACCTCGATGGCCTCAGCCAGCAGGCCTGGGTCACCACGGCGTACCTGATCGTCTCGACGATCGCGACCCCGATCTACGGCAAGCTCAGCGACATCTTCGGTCGCCGCCCGCTGTTCATCATCGCGATCTCGATCTTCCTGGTCGGCTCGATCGCCTCCGGGTTCGCGACGTCGATCTACGAGCTCGCCGGCTTCCGTGCGATCCAGGGGCTCGGCGCGGGTGGCCTCATGGCCCTCCCGCTCGCGATCATGGGTGACATGCTCGCCCCCCGCGAGCGCGCCAAGTACCAGGGCTACTTCCTCGCTGTGTTCGGCATCTCGAGTGTCATTGGTCCGCTCGTCGGCGGCCTGTTCGCAGGTGCGCCCGAGATCCTCTTCATCACCGGATGGCGCTGGGTCTTCCTGATCAACATCCCGATCGGAATCATCGCGCTCGGCATCGTGCTCCGCTTCCTGCACCTGCCGAGTCGCAGCATCCACCGCTCTGTTCGAATCGACTGGTGGGGCGCGACAACCGTGATCATCGCCGTCGCACCCCTCCTGCTCGTCGCCGAACAGGGCCGCGACTGGGGTTGGGACTCCGCGGGCGCCATCGCCTGCTACATCATCGGTGCGCTGGGCATTGCGGCGTTCATCGTCTCCGAGCGCCTCATGGGCGACGACGCGCTGATCCCGCTCAAGCTGTTCAAGAGCCCGACCTTCTCGATGGCCACCATCCTCGGCGTGCTGGTCGGTTTCGGCATGTTCGGTGCGATCTCCACGGTTCCGCTGTACCTGCAGCTCGTGAAGGGGTCGACCCCGACCGAGAGTGGGTTCCAGCTGCTGCCGATGATCCTCGGCCTCATGATCTCGTCGATCGTGAGCGGCCAGCTCATCTCACGCACCGGCAAGTACCGCATCTTCCCGATCCTGGGTACCGGGTTCATGATGGTCGGTTTCCTGATCTTCACGACGATCAAGGCCGACACCAACTACTGGATCCTCGCCGGCGCCATGCTCCTCGTCGGCATGGGCCTCGGCCAGTTGATGCAGACGCTCACGATCGCCAGCCAGAACGCGGTCGGCCCGCGCGACATCGGCGTGGCCACCTCGTCGTCGACGTTCTTCCGCCAGATCGGTGGAACGCTGGGTGTCGCGGTGATCTTCTCGGTGGTCTTCAGTGTGGTTGGCGGGTTCATCAAGAACTCGTTCTCCAACACGGGCACGCTGCGCACGGCACTGGATGCCGCGCTCAACCCGGCGGTCGCTGGGGCCGAGAACAACAAGGCGATCATGGCCAAGATCTACGACTCGATCGTCGCCCCGATCAAGGCGAACCTACCGGCCGGAATCGACCTCTCGGATGCCACCACCCGGCACGGGATCGTCGACAAGGTGATCGCGCAGATCGACCCGAACGGCGCGGGGGCGAGCACTGCGACCACGTCGCTGGACGGCAACACCTCGTTCCTCAACCACGCCAGCCACGCCCTCTCCGCGCCGTTCCTGAACGGCTTCTCCGAGGCGATGGTGCGCGGCTTCTGGGTGAGCCTGGTCGTGGTCGTGATCGCGTTCATCCTGAGCTTCTTCCTGAAGGCCACCCCGCTGCGCCAGAAGTCGGCGTTGCAGGAAGTGGCGGATGCCGACGCGGCGATCAACGCACAGCTGGCAGCAGAGGCCGGCGGCGCGCTCATCGCACCGGACGTCACGGACGAGTCATTCGACCTGGTCGACGACGACGGCATCCCGATCCCGACGAGTGCGACGAATGCGCCCTCAACCGGCGCGTCGAAAAAGAATTCCGACAAATAAGAACACGCTCCCATGTGGCCCGGCGCCCGCGGATTTCCGCGGGTCTGCCGGGCCGCAAGCGGTTGCGGCGATCGAAACTCCATGGGAGCGCTCTCACCCAGTGCTTGACAGGGTTGCCAGGCGCTCCGTAGTCTGATCCGCGTTCCCGTGGGAGCGCTCTCAAACCCGAGAGAGAGCGCTCTCCGGTATCACCCCATCCACGCACACAAAGGAGTGACCGTGAAGAATTCACGACGCACCACAATCGCAGCGGCAGTCGCCATTGCATCGTCGATTGCTCTCATCGCAACCGGCTGTTCATCCACCCCCTCCTCGTCATCTGACGAGAAGATCACCCTCACCCTCGGCACGTTCAACAACTTCGGATACTCCGATGAGTTGCTCGCCGAGTACACCGCGCTCCACCCGAACATCACGATCAAGCAGAACATCGCGAAGACCTCGGACGACGCCCAGACCAACCTCTTCACGAAGCTCGCAGCGGGCTCCGGGCTGAGCGACGTCGAGGCAGTCGACGGTGACTGGATGCCGAAGGTTCGGCAGTACGCCGACCTCTTCGTCGACCTGGCTTCCTCCGACAACAAGGACCGCTACTCGGACTGGAAGGCCGCCGGCGGTACCGCTGACGGCAAGGTCATCGGCCTGGGAACGGACATCGGCCCCGAGGCCATCTGCTACCGCGCCGACCTGCTCTCCGCAGCTGGCCTTGGCACCACGCCCGACGAGGTTGCTGCCAACCTCGAGGGTGGCTGGGACGCGTACTACGCGGCTGGCGAGAAGTACACGGCCGCGACCGGCAAGGCCTGGTTCGACTCCGCTGGAGCCACGTTCCAGGGTCTGGCCAACCAGTACCAGAACTTCTACGAGAAGGATGACGGCACGGTCATCGCAACCGACAACCCGGATGTGAAGGCTGCATTCGAGTCGGTGCTCAAGGCCAGCTCGACCCTCTCCGCGCACCTGCAGGAGTGGACCGACGACTGGGCAGCAGGCATGGCGGCGGGTTCCTTCGCCACGATGCTGTGCCCGGCCTGGATGCTCGGCGTGATCCAGGGCGACAGCCCGGACGCCACTGACTGGAACATCGCCAACGTCTTCCCGGACGGCGGCGGAAACTGGGGCGGTTCGTACCTCCTCGTTCCCACCCAGGGCAAGCACACCGAGGCCGCGAAGGAGTTCACCGATTGGCTGACCGCTCCTGAGCAGCAGATCTCCGCCTTCAAGACCGCTGGAACGTTCCCGAGCCAGGTCGCCGCGTACGACGACCCAGCCCTCACCGGTGCGAAGAACGCGTTCTTCAACGACGCTGCGATCGGCACCATCTTCGCGGACCGCGCCAACGCGGTGAAGATCACGCCGTTCAAGGGCATCAACTACGGCGCGATCATGGGAGCCGTGCAGAACGGCCTCACCCGCGTCGAGCAGGGCCAGCAGTCGATTGACGACTCCTGGACCCAGGTAGTCGCCGACATCAAGGCGCTGGGCTAACCCAACACACACGAGCCGGGTCGTTCTCCCCCGAGGGCGACCCGGCTCCGTGCGTACTGGCCCCACCCTGTCTCTCCACACCACATCATCGAGGATGCCCACATGACGACATCGACCGCGCCGAGCAAGCCGCGTTCCCAACGCCGCATCGGCTTCAGCAACAAGCTGGGACGCTGGGATGTCAAGCTGTCGCCGTACCTCTACATCTCGCCGTTCTTCATCCTCTTCGCGATCGTCGGCCTGTTCCCCCTCGTCTACACCGGATACATCTCGCTGCTCGACTGGGACCCGATCCGTCACTCTGGCAAGTTCCTGGGGCTCGACAACTTCGCCTGGGTGTTCGGCCAGCGCCAGTTCTGGCTCGCGCTGCGTAACACCTTCGGCATCTTCCTGCTGTCGGCCGTGCCACAGATCATCCTGGCTCTGGCGATCGCCGCAGTGCTCGACCAGAACATCCGGGCGAAGACCTTCTGGCGCATGGGTGTGCTGCTCCCCTACATCGTCATGCCCGTGGCTGTTGCCCTCATCTTCAGCAAGCTGTTCAGCAATGACTACGGGCTCATCAACACTCTGCTCACCGACATCGGACTCCCGAAGGTCGGCTGGCACACCGACGTGATACCCAGCCAGATCGCGATTGCCACCATGGTCAACTTCCGCTGGACCGGCTACAACGCGCTGATCCTTCTTGCGGGAATGCAGGCGATCCCACGCGACCTCTACGAGTCGGCGGCGCTCGACGGCGCCGGCCGGTTTCGCCGGTTCTTCTCGATCACAATTCCCCAGCTGCGCCCGACCCTGATCTTCGTGATCATCACCGCCACGATCGGCGGACTGCAGATCTTCGACGAGCCACAGCTCTTCGACACCGGAGCGCTGGCCGGCGGCGCCAGCCAGCAGTGGTTGACCCTCACCGTCTACCTTCACAACGTCGGCTGGTTCCAGAATGGTAAATTCGGGCGCGCTGCGGCGATCGCCTGGATCCTGTTCCTGGTGATCGTGCTGGTCGGCCTCATCAACCTGGCGATCACGCGTCTGATCGCCAATAACGACGCACGGAGAATCCGATGACCGAGTCAGCGACCATCTCGGCGCCCGCGCGGGCAGCTGGCAGCGTGCGTAGGAGCCGCCGATCCCGTGCCGTCCTGAACCAACGACCCGGCTGGGTCGCCTACGGCTTTCTCGCCGCGGTGCTGGCCGGGGCCATCCTGCCGCTCTACTGGGCACTGCTCATCGCGAGCGGCGACTCCACCAGCCTCAACAACCTGAACCTGCCGTGGTGGCCGGGCGGCAACTTCCTCGAGAACGCGATGAAGGTGCTCGACAACGACCGCGTGCCGTTCTGGAGGGCCGTCGGCAACAGCCTCGTCGTCTCGACGGTGGTGTCTGCGTCCGTCGTCTTCTTCTCGACGCTCGCTGGCTACGCGTTCGCGAAGCTGCGCTTCCGCGGCAAGCGGGGGCTGTTCGTGTTCGTGATCGCGACAACCGCTGTGCCCACCCAGCTCGGCGTCGTGCCGCTGTTCATCATCATGTCGCAGCTGGGCTGGACCGGAACGATCGGGGCCGTCATCGTGCCGGGGCTGGTCACCGCATTCGGCGTGTTCTGGATGACCCAGTACCTGAGCCAGTCCCTGCCCGACGAGCTCATCGAGGCCGGCCGCGTCGACGGCGCGAACATGTTCCAGACGTTCTGGTACATCGGCTTCCCGGCGGCCAGGCCCGCGGCCGCAATGCTCGCGCTGTTCACCTTCATCGCCACCTGGACGAACTTCTTCTGGCCGTTCATCGTGCTGAACCCGTCGGATCCGACGCTGCCCGTAGCCTTGTCACTGTTGCAGGCCAACTACTTCGTCGACTACTCAATCGTGCTGGCGGGGGTGTTGATCGCCACGTTGCCACTGCTTGTGCTCTTCATCGTCGCGGGCAGGCAGCTGGTCGCCGGAATCATGCAGGGAGCGGTGAAGGGATGACCCAGCTGACGAACACCACGAGCCCGGGAGTGGCGCGCACGGCCCGACCCTTCCCGGAGGACTTCCTCTTCGGCGTCGCTACTGCCGCCTACCAGATCGAGGGCGCCGCCCACGAGGACGGTCGCAAGGATTCGATCTGGGATACCTTCGCGCGCCTGCCCGGAGCCGTGGTGAACGGTGACAACGGCGATGTCGCTTGCGACCACTACCACCGCTACCGCGACGACGTGCGCCTCATGGCCGACCTTGGCTTACAGACCTACCGGTTCTCGACATCCTGGGCTCGGGTGCGCCCCGACGGTGGTGCAGTGAACCCGGCCGGACTCGACTTCTACTCGCGACTGGTCGACGAGCTGCTTGCCCAGAACATCAAGCCCTGGCTGACCCTCTACCACTGGGATCTCCCCCAGGCGTTGCAGGATGCCGGGGGCTGGGTCAACCGGGACACCGCGTACCGCTTCGCCGAGTACGCCGCGTCCGTGCACGATGTGCTCGGCGACCGAGTCGACGCCTGGACCACGCTCAACGAGCCCTGGTGCTCCTCCTTCCTCAGTTACATCGGCGGAGAGCACGCGCCGGGCATCCAGGATCCACGGTCCGGCGTCGCCGCGGGCCACCACCTGCTACTCGCGCACGGCCTGGCCGTGAACGAGCTTCGCTCCCGAGACGAGTCGCTCACCCTCGGAATCACGCTGAACCTGTCCGTAGTCGACCCCGCCGACCCCACGGATGCCGGCGACCTCGACGCAGCGCGACGGATCGACGGCCAGTTCAACCGCTTCTTCCTCGACCCGATCTTCCGCGGCAGCTACCCGGTCGACGTTCTCGAGGATCTCGCCGGTCTCGGGCTGGACGAGGTCGTGCATGACGGCGACCTCGCGATCACCTCGACGCGCATCGACTCGCTCGGGGTGAACTACTACCACGGCGAATTGGTGAGCGCACACCCGTCCGACGCGGTCATGTCGACCCAAGCGCCCTCAGAGCGACCGAAGCGATCGCCGTTTCCGGCCGCCGAGGGCGTGCATTGGCACCTGCGCGACCTGCCGGTGACGGCCATGGACTGGGAGGTGCAGCCCGAGGGGCTCACCCGCCTGCTCGTGCGCGTGAACGAGGAGTACACGGCCCCGGCAGGGGTTGCCCTCTACGTCACTGAGAACGGTGCCGCCTACAACGACATCGTGAGCTCCGACGGCGCAGTGCACGACGCCGAGCGCGCTGAGTTCCTCGACCTGCACCTCGGGGCAATCCTCGACGCGGTCGACGCCGGTGTGCCCGTTGGGGGCTACTTCTACTGGTCGCTCATGGACAACTTCGAGTGGGCCTGGGGCTACGACAAGCGCTTCGGCATCGTGCGGGTCGACTATGACACACAGGAGCGCACGCTCAAGGACAGCGCCATCGAATACCGCGGCATTATCGGCCGCCGGGCGCTGTAAACGCCGTCGATAGACTTCCGACCATGGTGATCGAGCTTCCCGGACGACGCGTCGCGCCGACGCTGGAAGCGGTTGCGGCCGCGGCCGGCGTGTCCCGGTCGACGGTGTCGCGCGTCGTCAACGGGTCGACCCAGGTGCGCCCCGAAGTCGTCGACGCTGTGAACCGCGCCATCGATGACCTGCACTACGTGCCCAACCGGGCCGCGCGATCGCTGGCGAACAGCCAGACCATGGCCATCGCCCTCGTCGTGCCTGAGGACACCGCCCGCTTCTTCGGCGACCCATTCTTCGCGGCAATCGTGCAGGGCATCTCCCGGGCCATGGAAGACAGCGACTACGTGCTCAACCTGCAGCTGGCCAGCCCGTCCTCACCGTCGCAGAAGACCATCCGCTACCTGCTCGGGGGCAACGTCGACGGCGCAATCGTGGTCTCCCATCACTCCGGTGACGACTTCTTCACTGAACTGGATGCCACGATTCCGGTGGTCTTCGGCGGGCGCCCGTTCCACCCCGAGAAGCACTCGAACTACTTCGTGGACGTCGACAACGCGGCGGGCGCCGCGATGGGCACCCGGTTCCT
>JBDUEC010000006.1:0-29269 GCA_040002655.1 Rhodoglobus sp.
CAATGATGTCGTAGCTGCACGCAGCGATGGCCTGTTCGAAGTTGCGGGTGACCCCGAGGGCCACTGGGTTCTCGAGGATCGTGAGCGAGGGGGCGTGCACATGCTCGGCGAACGCCGCTCGCACGAGAGCGACCGTGCCGTCCGTCGATGCGTCGTCGGAGACCACGACCTCGTCGACTGCGCGGGTCTGCCCGAGGATGCTCTCGAGCTGCTGCGCGAGGAAGCGCTCACCGTTGCGCGTGCAGAGGGCGACCGAGATGCCCGGCGCGGGCACGGTCATTCCTCGGTCAGGCGCGGAAGCGAGTCTTTGTACGCTTGGATCGTCGACTCCGCATCGCCCACGGCCATGAGCTCACCCTGGTTTATCCAGGCGGCTTGGTCACACATCTCCTCGACGGCGCCCATCGAGTGGGAGACCAGGATTACGGTCTTGCCCGCCTTGCGGAAGTCGCGGAACTTCTGGAAGCACTTCTCCTGGAACTCGGCGTCGCCGACAGCGAGTACCTCGTCGACAACGAGGATGTCTGGATCGACGTTGATCGCAATGGCGAAGCCGAGGCGCACGTACATGCCCGACGAATAGTTCTTCACGGGTTGGTCGATGAACTTCTCGACACCGGAGAACTCGATGATCTCGTCAAACTTGCTCGTGATCTCCTTCTTGCTCATCCCGAGGATCGAGCCGTTGAGGAAGATGTTCTCGCGACCGGAGAGTTCGGTATGGAAGCCGGAGCCGACCTCGAGCATTGCCGCGATGCGTCCGAAGTGAGTAATCGTTCCCTTGTTCGGGAAGTAGATGTTCGCGAGGCACTTGAGGAGGGTGGACTTGCCAGAGCCGTTGCTGCCGATAAGCCCGAACGTCGAGCCGCGGGGCACGTCAAACGTGACGTCCTTCAGGGCCCAGAAGTCCTCGTGCACAGAAGTGCGACCGCGCATGATCGCCGACTTGATGGTCTGGTTTCGCTCGTGGTACAGCCGGAAGCTCTTGCTCACGTGGTCGACGCGAACCGCTACGTCGCTCACAGTGCCTCCGCCAGGTTTCGTTCGTTGCGCCGGAAGATGAGAGTTCCGATGATGATGGAGACCAGCGACCAGCCGAGGCAGATGAGCATCTCGATGCCGTCGGGCCAGCGGTTGTCGTAGAGCACCTGGCGGAAGACGAGCACGAAGTGCTCCATGGGGTTCAGACGGTAGATGTCGATGAGGGTGATCGAGGTGCCGAGGAGTCCACCGACGTCTTTCGAAGCCGACTCCACGAGGCTGATCGGGTAGATGATCGGCGTGAGGTACATCCAGATCTGAGTGATGATCGTGAGGAAGTACTCGGTGTCGCGGAAGTACACGTTCGCCACGGACAGCATGAGGGCGATGCCGCTCGCGAAGAGTGCGAGCATCACCATGATCACCACGACGAGCGGGATCCACGGCAGCACGAAGGCGCCCGCGATCGAGAGCGCAATGACGAGCACGCCCATCTCGAAGAGCCAGTTGTACGCGCTCGATCCGACGATCGAGAGAGGCAACACGATGCGGGTGAAGTAGACCTTCTGGATGAGCCCCGCGTTGGCGACGAGGGATCCCGTGCCGAGGGTGAGGACCGCCGAGAAGAAAATCCACGGGAGCAGGCCACACAGTAGCCAGAGCGCGAACACGTTGAGACCGCTGGGGTCGCCCGGATGCGGATTGCTGCGGAAGATCAGTCCGAACACGAAGCTGTAGATGATCATGAGCGCGAGCGGGTTCGCAAGCGACCAGAGCTGGCCGAACACCGTGCGCTTGTACTTGCCCTTGATCTCACGCGACACGAGGTTGAACAGAAGCTCGCGCGCAGCGACTACTTCCCTCAGATACCTCATGCAACCTCAAACCGGTCGGGGCCGCTCGGGCCGCGGTCCAATCTAGCCTAGAACTACACTCGAACAATGGTTACGCGCGTCCCTGCCCCGCGCGACGGCGGCCCGGGCGTGACAGTTCTCCTCGCCACCTACAACGGCATCCGATGGCTGAGCGAGCAGCTCGACAGCATTCTCGGCCAACGCGACGTGCGAGTCAGAGTGGTTGCCCTTGACGATGAGTCGACGGATGGCACGCGCGACTGGCTCCTCGAACGAGCGGCTGCGGATGCCCGCATCACCGTGCTCCCGTCGATGGGATCGTCCGGCGGCTCTGCTCCCAACTTCTACCGCTTGATCCGACGCATCGCACCCGACCTCGACAACTACCTCGCGTTCAGCGACCAGGACGACGTGTGGCACGACGGCAAGCTGGCGCGCCACGTGGCGCTGCTCGAGGCCGGCGGCCACGATGGGGTCTCGTCGAGCGTGACTGCGTTCACCGACGATAACAGGCGCACCCTGATCCGCAAGGATTTCCCACAACGTGAGTTCGACTACCTCACCGAGAGCCCCGGCCCTGGGTCCACGTTCGTGCTCACGCCGCGCCTCGCCCGGCTCGTTGCCGATGAACTCTCCGACGTTGATTCCCCGGCGCGCAACGCGGAGTTCCACGACTCCCTCATCTATGCGATCGCGCGCGGGCGAGGCTGGTCGTGGCACATAGACGGAGAGCCGTCACTCGACTACCGACAGCACGACGACAACGTGATGGGATCGAACGTCGGTGCGAGGCCCGCGCTGCACCGATTGAAGCTCATTCAGGAACATTGGCACCGGAACGAAGCCATCCTGCACACGCGAGTCGCTCTGCGGTTGGCAGAGGGGGAACGGCGCACGGCACTCGAGCAAATGCTGTCGTTGTTCGCCAGCCGCGGCATCCGTGCGCGCCTCTCACTCGCCTCCCGGGCTGGCCAGCTGCGACGACGCACACGCGACCGGTGGATAATTGGGTTTTTGATCGCGATTGGTATTTGGTAGGGAAGCAATGAAAATCCTCGTCACTGGCGGCGCCGGCTTCATCGGCTCCAACTTCGTTCGACGCACACTGGGGGATGCCTACCCTGGCCTCGAGGGAGCGGAGATCGTGGTTCTCGACGCCCTCACGTACTCCGGCAACCTGGAGAATCTCGCACCCGTTGCCGACTCGGAACGGTACTCGTTCGTGCACGGCGACATCCGCGACGCCGAGTTGCTCGACCGCCTGGTGCCGGACGTCGACGCGATCGTGCACTTCGCCGCCGAATCGCACGTGGACCGCTCCGTGCGCGACTCCTCGATCTTCGTGGAGACCAATGTGCTCGGCACCCAGCGCCTGCTGGACGCCGCGCTTCGGGCCGGTGGCAAGCGCTTCGTGCACGTCTCGACCGACGAGGTCTACGGCTCGATCGCAGAAGGTTCGTGGGACGAGCAGCAGCCCCTGGAGCCGAACTCGCCCTACTCCGCGTCCAAGGCTGGCAGCGACCTGCTCGCGCGCAGCTACTTCCGCACTCACGGCCTCAACCTGTCGATCACGCGCTGCTCGAACAACTACGGGCCGTACCACTTCCCCGAAAAGGTCATCCCGCTGTTCGTGACGAATTTGATCGACGACAAGCACGTGCCGCTGTACGGCGAGGGCAACAACATCCGCGATTGGCTGCACGTGGATGACCACACCCGCGGCATTGCGCTGGTGCTGGTGAACGGTCGCGCGGGCGAAACGTACAACATCGGCGGCGGCACAGAGCTCACGAACAAGGAACTCACGCAACTGCTGCTGGATGCGACCGGCAAGGATTGGTCCTACGTCGACCGGGTGCAGGACCGCCTCGGCCACGACCTGCGTTACAGCGTGGACATCGGCAAGATCCGCTCCGAACTCGGCTATGAACCGCTCGTGCCATTCGAGCAGGGGCTCGCCGAGGTCGTGCAGTGGTACCGCGACAACCGCGCTTGGTGGGAGCCGCTGAAGGCGCGCGCGGAGCTGTGACGACCCGATACCTCGTTACCGGTGCCGGCGGCATGCTCGGGCACGACCTGCGCGTCGTACTCGAGGGGCGGGATGCAACCTTCACGACCCGCGCCGATCTCGACGTGACCGACGCCGACGCCGTGGCGGCAGCTGTGCCCGGCCACGACGTCGTGATCAACGCAACTGCATACACCCGGGTGGATGACGCGGAGACCCACGAGGACGACGCACTGCTCATCAACGCCACGGCGGTCGGCCACCTCGCCGCGGCGGCGGCAGCTGCCGGCGCCCACCTCGTCCACGTCTCCACGGATTACGTGTTCGCGGGGAATGCCAGCGCACCGTACCGCGAGGACGCGCCGCGGCATCCACTGGGCGCATACGGTCGGTCGAAGGCCGAGGGCGAGCGCCTGGCCCTCGAGCTGAACCCGGGCGCGACCTCCATTGTGCGCACAGCCTGGCTCTACGGGCAGCACGGGCCGAACTTCGCAAAGACGATGCTGCGACTGGCAGGCGAGCGGGAGACCGTAACGGTGGTCGCCGACCAGCTCGGCCAACCAACGTGGACGGCCGATCTGGCTCACCAGATCGTCGCCATGCTTGATTCCGGAGCACCCGCCGGTATCTACCACGGCACCAACTCAGGACAAACGAGCTGGTACGAGTTCGCACGGGCGGTGTTCGAAGGGGCGGGTCTCGATCCTGATAGGGTCGAGCCGACCGACAGCTCGCAGTTCGTTCGACCTGCGCCGCGACCCGCGTACTCCGTTCTCGGGCACGACGCCTGGGCAACAGCCGGGCTCAGCCCGATGCGCCCGTGGGCGGATGCGCTGCAATCGGCCTTCAGCACGGGAGCCTTGGGAGCCGAATGACCACCCTGCGCGTCATCATCGAGGAGATGCTCGCACCGAAGCCGACCGGCGTCGCGAGGTACGCAGAAGAACTCACGCGTGAACTCATCCGGGTCGCGCCGCGCGGATGCTACGTCGAGGGCATCGTGTCGGCATCGACCGAGGCGGACTACGCATCCATCACCGACCGCCTTCCGGGGCTCAGCGCCCTCTACAAGAGCCCACTCGCGCGCCGCGAGATGACCACCGCCTGGCAGCACGGATTCACCCGCCTGCCGGGCAGTGGCATGGTTCATGCGCCGAGCCTCCTTGCCCCACTCGCGCGCCACGACCGGCTCAACACCGGCGAGCAGATCGCGGTGACGATCCACGACGCCCTGCCGTGGTCCTCTCCCGATTCCCTGAGCCCGCGCTCCCTCTCCTGGCACAAGGCGATGGCCAAGCGTGCGGAGAAGTATGCGGATGCGATCGTGGTTCCGACCCACGCGGTTGCGGAACAACTCACCGAGTTCATCGACTTCGGCGACCGCATTCGCGTGATCGGCGGCGCCGCGAGCCCGAAGATCGCCCTTCCGGTCGACGCCGGGGAGCGCGCGGAGCGGCTCGGCCTGCCTGAGCGCTACCTGCTCGCGTTCGGTGGACTCGAGCCGCACCGCGGAATCGAACCTCTCATTCGCGCCCTCGCCACCGAGGGTGCACCGTCGTACCCGCTGCTGCTCGTTGGCACGGTGAACGCCGAGGCCCTCGCGGAGGCGGTGCGATCGGCCGGACTGCCGGCGGATCGGGTTCGCCCGCTCGGTCAGCTGGCCGACGCCGACCTCGCCGTGGTTCTGCAGCGAGCCGCGGTGCTCGTGTTCCCCAGCCTCGACGAGGGATTCGGACTTCCGATCGTCGAAGCGTTCCAGTTCGGCACCCCTGTGGTCCACTCGGACGCTCCAGCCCTACTCGAGGTCGCGGCCGAGGCCGGGGTCATCGTGGAGCGCGGCGACGCGGACGGCTACCCTGCCCGACTGGCACGCGCCATTGCATCCGTCACCAGCGATCCTGCGTTCGCCGAGCGGTTGCACTACTCCGGACTCGATCGCTCGCAGGTATTCAGCTGGCGTGCATCAGCCGAGAAGGTCTGGCAGTTGCACGCCGACCTGTAGCTACGGCGCGGGGGTCGACGTCGGAATCACGAGGGCGTCTGCCACCAGTTGGTGGATGTAGTCGAAGTCCGCTGCGTCGGGTTCGATCAGCGGCGGAACGAGTTCCAATTTGTCGACCGGCAGCGCGCGCGTCTTGCTGGCGAGGTCCACGAAGTAGCCCAGCATCCCCTGGGGGATGTCGGTGCTGACGACCTGCGAGCCAGCTTCGGCGACCGCCTGGAACTTGGTGAGCACGTTGGCGGGATCGAACTGCTGGAGCACCGCCTCCTGCACCTGCCGCTGTCGGTCCATGCGGTCATAGTCACTCGAGCCGGCGCGAATGCGCGCATACCAGAGCGCGGTATAGCCGTCCATGTGCTGGGTTCCGGCCTCGATGTATGGCGTGCCCTCTGGCGGGTTGCCGTCGCTATCGAGATCCTCGGGGTCGACAATCGCGTACCGCGCCGGTGAAGTGATCGTGATCCCGCCCAGGGCGTCGATCAGGTCGCTGAATCCCTGCATGTCGATGAGCACGTAGTACTGGACAGTGATTCCCAGGGTGCCCTCGACGACATCCCGCATCGCTTCGATGCCCGGTTGGCTACCGTGCGCGACGGCGTCGGGGTACAGGTCGGCGTGATCCAGTTGCACCTCGGTGTAGACCGAGTTGATGAGACAGACGTCAACCTCGCAGTCGTCGGTGCCGTATCCATCCGGGTACTCCGCGAGCATCGGCGACCCGGCCACGAACGGGGCGTCCTCGAGGTTGCGCGGGATTCCGATGATCGTCGCCTTGCCCGAAGAGGCATCGATGCTCACCACCGAGATGCTGTCCGGGCGCAGCCCGTCGCGATCCGGCCCCGCGTCGCCGCCGAGCAGCATGATGTTGTACCTGCCGTCGATCGGCGGCGCGATCTCGCCGCCGGAGAACACGGCGTTGACCGCCGTGCGAGTAACGCCGGCGACGTAAACGCCGTACGCCGCGCCACCGGCACCGACAACAAGAGCGACCACCGTGAGACCAGCCAGCAGCGGCCGTGCACCGGGCGCGGTCTTCACGAGGCGCAGGAGGCGCAGCATGTCAAAGGTCAGTATCAGCCAGAGCACCGCGTAGAACAGCAGAGCCGCCTGCAGCACCCAGAGCGCAATCGGGTTGGTTGCGATGGTGATGAGGGTCGCGCGCGACAGGAACCAGACGAGGGTGCCAGCGACCACCAGGCCCCAGAGCACGAACGTGGCCCCGGCCCCGAAGCGACCGAGCCGGCGATTGCCCGCGAGGATCTGCGCTGAACCCGGAATGAGGATGTTGAGCCAGACCAGCCACCAGGCTCGCTTGGTCATGATCCTCGGCGATGACGCGTCCGGGTAGCGGACGGGGGTCTGCGTGCTCACAGCGTGGACTTGAGCGCTGCGTTCTTCTCAGCGACGAGGGATTCGAGGTTCGCGGCGAAGTCGGCGAGCTTCGCCGTGAGAGCGGCGTCCCCCGACGCCAGGATGCGCGCGGCGAGGATGCCGGCGTTGCGGGCTCCGCCGATGGAGACCGTTGCCACCGGAATGCCAGCCGGCATCTGCACGATCGATAGCAGCGAATCCAGCCCGTCGAGCTTCGCCAGCGGCACAGGCACGCCGATCACCGGCAGCGTGGTGACCGAAGCGAGCATGCCCGGCAGGTGCGCGGCACCGCCCGCACCGGCGATGATCACCCGGATGCCCCGGCCAGCCGCCTCGCGCCCGAACGCGATCATGCGGTCGGGCGTGCGATGCGCGGATACGACCTCGACCTCGTGGTCGATGCCGAACTCGGTGAGTGCGGCAGCGGCATCCGCCATCACGGTCCAGTCGGAGTCCGACCCCATGACGACGGCAACGCGAGGCTCAGGCACGTCGTCAATGGTAGGTGTCAATCCTCAAAGAATGCCGCTGCGGCACGCGCCCGGAATACGACGTCATCGAGCTCGTCGCCGATCGCGGTCACGTGGCCCACCTTGCGCCCGGGCCGCGACTGCTTGCCGTAACTGTGGAATTTCACGGTCGGCTGGTCGGCGAGCGCGGCCGCGTAGCGATCCGGCATCGCCCCGGAGGCGGGCCCCCCGAGCACATTGACCATGACGCTCCACTCGGCGAGGGTGCCGGTCGCACCGAGAGGCAGGTCGAGCACGGCGCGCAAATGCTGCTCGAACTGGCCCGTGGTAGAACCGTCGATCGACCAGTGCCCGGTGTTATGCGGGCGCATGGCGAGCTCGTTCACGAGCAGGCGCTCGTCGGTGGTCTCGAACAACTCGACCGCGAGCACGCCCGTTACCCCCAGCTTCTCCGCAATCTCGTGGGCGATCTCCTCTGCGACCGATGCCACCCGCCCGGCCGATCCCGGCGCCGGTGCGATCACCTCCGCACACACGCCATCGCGCTGAACGGTCTCGACGACCGGCCACGCCTCGATCTCCCCGCTCGGACGCCGTGCCACCACCTGGGCCAACTCCCGACGGAAGTCGACGAGCTCCTCGGCGAGCAGTGGCCCATCGCCGAACCAGTCGTCTGCCTCATCTGCCGCGGACACCACGCGCACACCCTTGCCGTCGTATCCGCCACGCGGGGTCTTCACGACGGCGCGACCACCATGCTCAGCCAGGAATTCGGCGAGCTGGGCCGCATCCGCGATCTCCGCCCAATCGGGAACGGGCAGTCCGAGCTCGGAGAGGCGCGCGCGCATCAGCAACTTGTCCTGGGCGAAGAGCAGGGCATCCGGTGCAGGGTGCACGCGCACGCCCGCCGCGACCAGCGCACGCAGCACCGGCTGGGGCACGTGCTCGTGATCGAAGGTGACCACGTCGACGCCCCGCGCGAACTCGAGCACTGTGGCCTCGTCACGGTAGTCGCCGACGGTTGTGGTGGCGATCGCAGCCGATTCGCCGGCCGTCTCCGCGAGCACGCGGATGTCGACACCGAGCGTCACCGCCGGCGGAACCATCATGCGGGCGAGTTGGCCGCCACCGATCACACCGACGGTCAGCGACATCTGAACTCCTGCACGGTCAACGCTCGGCTCACCCCCAGTATCGGCGAGATCGCGGCGGTTAGACTTCCAACTTCCACAGCCATTCTCACCTACCCGGGGGAACCATGCGCGCCCTGCTCGGCCAACTCGCCCGCTTCGGCGTGGTGGGGCTCATCGGGCTTGCAGTGGATGCCGGGGTGTTCAACCTGCTGCGCACCACCGTGCTTGAGCCGCAGGACGTGCACGAAGGCCCCGTGATCGCGAAGGTGATCTCGACGAGTCTGGCGATCCTCGCCAACTGGCTGGGTAACCGCCACTGGACCTTCCGCGCCGAACGTCGGTCGCAGGTGGTCCGCGAGGGCGTCGAATTCGTGCTGGTGAGCCTCGGCGGCATGGCGATCAGTCTGGGCACGCTCTGGGTCACCCACTACCTGCTCGGGTTCACTTCGCTGCTCGCTGACAACGTTTCCAACTACGGCATCGGACTGGTGCTCGGCACAGCATTCCGTTTCGCCTTCTACCGCCAGTGGGTTTTCCACCCGCGACGGAACGGCGTGGCTCTACGGCCGGCCGAGAGCCCGGTACGTCCAGCCCGCCGCGCGCCACTGCGCGGGATCAAGACAGTTGCGACCGTCGAGGACGGCCCGCTCGGCAACAAGTGACCCGAACGAGACCGGGTCGAGCTCGCGGAACCTCTTCCACTCGGTGAGCACGAGCACCGCGTCAGCGCCCGCTGCCGCCTCCTCCGGCGTGGCCACGTAGGTCAGTTCGGGCCGGATGCGGCGGCTGGTCTCGATTGCCTGCGGATCGGTGGCGACGACAATGGCCCCGAGTTCGGCAAGCCGGGCCGCGACGTCGAGCGCCGGCGAGTCCCGCACGTCGTCGGAGTCCGGTTTGAACGCGAGCCCGAGTACGGCGACTCGCTTGCCGGCGACCTCGCCGCCGAGTACCTCACGGGTGAGGTCGACCATTCGCTCCCGCCTGCGAAGGTTGATGGCGTCGACCTCGCCGAGGAATCCAAGCGCTTCGCCGGCCCCCAGCTCCTCGGCGCGCGCCATGAACGCTCGGATGTCCTTGGGGAGGCACCCGCCGCCGAAACCGAGGCCAGCATTCAGGAACCGGCGACCGATCCTGGCGTCGTAGCCGATGGCATCCGCGAGCTGGGTGACGTCGGCCCCGGTGACCTCCGCCACCTCCGCCATCGCATTGATGAACGAGATCTTGGTGGCGAGAAAGGCGTTCGCCGCGACTTTCACGAGCTCGGCGGTGGCGAAGTCGGTGATCACGCGCGGGGTGCCCGTTGCCAGCGCCGCGGCGTAGACCTCGTCGAGCACTGCGACGGATGCCGCATCCCCCCGTTCGACGCCGTACACGAGCCGGTCCGGGGTCACCGTGTCCTGCACGGCGAACCCCTCGCGCAGAAACTCGGGGTTCCAGGCCAGGCGCGCTCCCGTCGCGGTGATGGACTCCGCCAGGCGCGCAGCCGTTCCTACGGGAACCGTCGACTTACCCAGCACCAGGTCGCCGGGCGCGAGGTGTGGCAGGAGCGCCGCGACCGCGGCGTCCACGTGACGGAGGTCTGCGGCATTGCTGTCCGGCTGCTGGGGCGTGCCGACCGCGATGAAGTGCACGGTCGATCCGCTCGCCTGCGCGATGTCCGAACTGAACGCCAGCCGTCCACTCGCCATGGCCGACGCGAGCAGTTCGGGCAGGCCCGGTTCGAAGAACGGCGGGTCGCCCGCGGCAAGGCGGGCGATCTTCGCCTCGTCAATGTCGATGCCGATGACGTCGTGGCCCAACTCGGCCATACATGCGGCGTGCACGGCACCGAGATAGCCGCAGCCGATCACTGAGATTCTCACGGTCGCACCCTAGCCGATCGAGATATCCGCCTAACGACGACCCCACGCGGTGGTTTCGTCTGAAGGTGCGGACTGTTCCGCCTGTCGCCGCGCAGAGACGGCGTTGATGCTGCGTTCCATGAGCTCGTGCAGCGCCCCCTGCACCAGGTCCGCACTGGGCACGTCGCGCAGCACAACCGGGCGCTCCAGGCCGGTGTTGATCGAGACATCCCCGCTGCCGAAGATGCTCTGCAGCGCGTTCTTGCGCACGGTCACGTCGTAGCCGCGCGAGTGCAGGAGTTCCTGTCGCACCCGCACCAGGAACCCGCTGCGCAGGATGATGCGCCTGGTCGTGATCGTGTAGTTGCGGCCCAGCCAGGCAAGCAGCGGTACCAGCCAGAGGAACAGCGCGACGAGTGCACCGCCGGCCAGCACGGCCAGGTTCTGCCAGGTCTCCGGAAAGCTCCCGTAGAAGAATCCGACAGCGCTGGCAGCGGCCACGAGCGCCAGGCTCGGAAGCACCAGCGCCCGAGCGTGCGAGCGGAAGCGCGCGACTACGGCCTCAGGCGCCGGCGCTTCTGTGGACATGGCTCATTCATACCTCAGATGGGTCACGTCGCCAGCCGCGACAGCCTGCACGACTCCATTCGCGCGCACGAGCAGCCGACCCGTGGCGTCGATACCGTCCGCTGTTCCGTAGAGGTCGGGCACGCCCGGCAGTTCCACCCGAACTGGGCGGCCAATCGTGCCGCAGCGCTCCACGACCGCAGCGCGCAGCCCGCTGGCCGTGGCATCCGCCCCGCCGCCCAGGAACGCGTCGTACAGGTCACCCAGGGCCCCGAGGTAGCCGGCGAGCGCGGCGTCGAACAGGTCATCGCCTACCAGGGTCGCCCCGGCGAGAGTCAGCGAGGACGCCTGTGGCGTGGGCAGTTCGTCGGCGGCCAACTCGAGGTTGAGACCGGCTCCCACGATCACGGCGGCCGGGGGCACGAACTCCGTGAGGATGCCGGAGACCTTCAGCCCGTTCACATGCACGTCGTTCGGCCACTTGAGGGCGACCTCGGCCCCGGGCACCAGGGCGTCGACCGCACGGGTCATGGCGAGGCCGGCAAGCAGTGGCAGCCAGCCGTAACTGTCCGCTCCCACCGAGCCGCCCGGCAGGGTCGGTTTCAGCAGCACGGATGCCGCGAGGGTACGCCCGGGAGGTGCGACCCAGACCCGCCCGAGCCGGCCCCGCCCAGCGGTCTGGCTGCCCGTCACGACCACCGAGAACTCCGGATCGCGCTCCGCTCGCGCCCGCAGCACGTCGTTCGTCGATCCCGTCTCGTCGAGATACTCCAGCCGGGAAGCGATCGCGGTGCTGAGGGGAAGCTGCATCCTCACAGGGTAGCCGCGCGAATCTGTAGACAACCGCAGGGGAACCCGCCGCACCGTGGTGGGTAAAGTGACAACGTGACCCCAGATAACGCGACGCCCGACATGTACACGACCGCCGGAAGAATCGCCGACCTCAAGGTCAGGTACCACGAGGCGGTCACTGCGAGCGGCGAGGCCGCCATCGAGAAGCAGCACTCCAAGGGCAAGAAGACGGCGCGCGAGCGCATCGACCAGCTGCTCGACCACGGTTCGTTCGTGGAACTCGACGAGTTCGTGCGCCACCGCACCCACGCCTTCGGTATGGAGGAGAAGAGACCGTACGGCGACGCCGTCGTAACCGGCCTCGGTACCATCCACGGCCGGCAGGTTGCCGTCTACAGCCAGGACTTCACGATCTTCGGCGGATCCCTCGGCGAGGTCGCCGGCGAGAAGATCATCAAGGTCATGGATCACGCGCTCAAGACCGGGGTGCCGATCATCGGCATGCTCGACTCCGGTGGCGCGCGCATCCAGGAGGGCGTCGTCGCCCTCGGCAAGTATGGCGAAATCTTCCGTCGTAACACCCAGGCCTCCGGCGTCATCCCGCAGATCTCGATCATCATGGGCCCCGCTGCCGGCGGCGCCGTCTACTCCCCGGCCCTCACCGATTTCGTGATCATGGTCGACAAGACCTCCCAGATGTTCGTGACCGGCCCAGACGTGATCAAGACCGTCACCGGCGAGGACGTGGGTATGGAGGAGCTCGGCGGCGCGCTCACCCACAACAAGGTGTCCGGCGTCTCGCACTACCTCGCGAGCGACGAAGATGACGCGCTCGATTACGCGCGCACCCTGCTCGGCTTCTTCCCCGACAACAACCTCGCCGACCCGCCCGTGTTCGCGAGCGAGGTCGAGTTGGAGATCACCGACGAGGACCGCAGACTCAACACCCTGATCCCGGATAGCCCCAACCAGCCGTACGACGTGAAGATCATCATCGAGCACATCGTCGACAACGGTGACTTCCTCGAGACCCAACCGCTGTTCGCCCCGAACATCGTGGTCGGCTTCGGACGGGTGGAGGGCAGATCCGTCGGCGTGATTGCGAACCAGCCGTCGGCGATGGCCGGGACACTCAACATCGAGGCCGGCGAGAAGGCGGCACGGTTCGTGCGGTTCTGCGACGCCTTCTCGATCCCGATCCTCACCCTGGTGGATGTGCCCGGCTACCTGCCCGGCACCGACCAGGAGTGGACGGGCGTCATCCGCCGCGGTGCGAAGCTGCTCTATGCCTACGCCGAGGCGACCGTGCCCCTCGTCACGGTGATCACCCGCAAGGCGTACGGGGGCGCATACATCGTTATGGGCTCCAAGCAGCTCGGCGCCGACCTCAATTACGCCTGGCCGACCGCCGAGATCGCGGTCATGGGCGGGCAGGGTGCGGTCAACATCCTCTACCGCGGCGAGATCAGGGCGGCCGAGGAGGCCGGTGAGGATGTGGCGGCGGTGCGCACCAAGCTCGCCAACGAGTACACCTACAACGTGGCATCCCCGTTCCTGGCCGCGGAGCGCGGCGAGCTGGACGGCGTGATCGAGCCAGCGGCCACCAGGGTCGCTGTGGTCAAAGCCCTGCGCGCGCTGCGCACCAAGCGGGCAACGCTGCCCCCCAAGAAGCACGGGAACATCCCACTGTGAGTGTCGCTGAACCAGCGGATGCCGCCGGCCCGGGCTTCGGAGTCGTGGCAGGCAACCCCACCCCCGTCGAACTCGCTGCAGTTGCGGCTGTGCTGTCCCGCGCCCTCGAGGAGCTGGCAGCGGACGACGCCAGCCGCGCCGACGTGCAGCCCTCGGCCTGGGAGCGCAGCAAGCGCTCGGTGCGCTCGCCGCTGCACCCCTACGCGGGTGCATGGCGCGGTTTCACGGCTTAGGACCCCCTTTCGGGGGACTTCGTACGGATTGTGGAGCAAGAAGCGCCAGATTCGACTGATTCCGAAGCAAAGTGCTTCGGAACAGACCTGTCTACCCGGCGTTCACCGGTCAAAACGGCGGTGCGCGGACGAATGTACCCCGGTTTCCGCATTTACGTGACCGGTCACATCGGCTCATTTGGCGTCTTTTCAGGCGTCTCAGGGCAGATTCCCAAAAAACTGTCCCCCAACTGTCCCCCAAAGTGACGACTTTGCGGTACCGTCGTCTCACTGCAATATAGATCTTGCTAGGTGTCTCTCTTTGAGTTACACCACCATTCATTGGCCGACTAGGGTAAGCGGGCCAGTGATGTGGGGGCGGGTCAGGGCGATATTCGGGTTGTCGCCCTGACCCGGGTTTTGCACAGGGCCGGAGAAATCTTCTCCGGCCCTGATGCTTTTAAGACCCCGATGGTTAAGATCCTGACGCCCTGCGCGCGGATGCTGCCAGCGGCGCGGGGCCCTGCACCGCTCGCTGCGACCCTGGCCGGGTCGCGACCGA
Source organism: Rhodoglobus sp. (assembly GCA_040002655.1). Classification (GTDB taxonomy): domain Bacteria; phylum Actinomycetota; class Actinomycetes; order Actinomycetales; family Microbacteriaceae; genus Rhodoglobus. Next base: position 14,486 of record JBDUEC010000006.1, read on the forward strand.
GGCTCAGGCGGTAGTGCGCGGGATCTCCAGCCACAGGTCAACCTCGTCGTCCTCAGACGAGTCGTGGCCGAGCGCGCTCGCGCTACCGTCGTCGACGCTGCGCAGGCCGACCACGGTGACCGCGACATCCGATCCCTCCGGAACCGTGCGCGCGATCACCTTGTCGGCCGTGGTGCTGCGGATGGCCACCGCCAGCCTGTCCAGTACGCGCTCGAGATCGTCGTCGGAGAGTTCATCGATGCCCCCCTCGTCGAGCAGTGTCACCGTCGCCCCTCGGCGCCTGGCGAGCATGACCTCGTCGCGCACAGCGTCGTTGAGCAGCTTGCGGCCGCGGATCTCGTCACGGATGGCGCCCTCGAGATGCAGGCACTCCTGGCGCTGCTCCTCCGTGAGGTCGCCCCCGCTGTCCCTGATCTGGCGGAGCATGACCAGCGCCATGGCGCTGGTCTGCCCGAGCCGGAACTGCCGCTCGAAGACGTGCGCCTCCTGGGCGGCCTGCCAGTCGGTGGCTTCCCGCTCCGCGATGGCGAACCGCTGGGCGTCCTTGGTGGCCTTCGCCATCGCTGAACTCAGGATGTGCGACACGGCAACCCAGGACGCGCTGCCCACGATGCCGAGGCTCACCAGTCCGCCCGGCCCCACCGGCCCCACGATGATGATCGTGTGGACCACGAGGAACGCCACCCCGAGCCAGGCGAAGGTGTTGCGACGCCGGGTTGAGGTGATCGTGAGCAGGGTGCCACTCGCTGCCACGTACCAGCTTGCGTAGCCGGTGCCGCCCTCGCGCTGGAAGTCCAGCTCGTTGGCCACCAGCAGGGTGATGGCGATGACGATCGCGAGGTTGAATGCAGCCATCCAGATCGGCATCCTGATCGGCCCCCACGGCAGCAGGCTCACCACGGTCGCGATCACGTAGAGCGCCATCGCGATGTAGATCGGGGCGCGGTGGTGCGGGATGTCGATCGTGTAGTTCGCGAGGACCAGGTGATACGCCGAGAACAGGCCCGCCATCCCGACGATCAGGTACCTCGGTACCCCGATGTTGATCATGCCCCACCGCCGAGCTCTAAGGCGAGCTGTGCGGCAGTATCGGCGTGGCCCGGGTCCGGCCAGCGGATGCTGATGATCGTGCCCTCACCCGGCGCCGAGTCGATGTCTGCCATGCCGCCGGCGTTCGCCAGGCGCTCGATGATCGACACGCGCACGCCGAGCCGCTCCAGGGGAACCAACTCGAGGGAGAAGCCACCGCCCAGGTCCCCGACGATCACCTCGATCCCCCCGGGGCGCACGCCGCGGATCTCCACCCACCGGGCCGTGCCCGCCCCACCGCCGTGCTGGACGCTGTTGACCATCGCCTGCACGGCGGCCGAATTGATTGCCTCTGCCGCCTGCACCGGTATCGACCGGGTGCCAACGCCACTGACCCGCACCTCGAACGGCATGGACATGCCGGCGGCGGCATCCTGGATGCGCTGCGACAGCAAGCTGAGCCGCACGGTGGTTCCGTCGTCGGGCGAGACCCGTGCGGCTGCTTCCAGGTGCCCGATGGCGTTGCCCGCCATCGTCGCCGAGAGCGCCTCGGCCTCCGGCGTGTATGCGCGGGCCGCAGAGAGGAGGGTGGTGAGCACGCTGTCGTGCACGATCGAGTCCACCTGCACGCGCTCGACCTCAGTAGCGTGCTGGCGCACGGCGTGGCTGTAGCGGTCGAGGGCCGTCGCCTGGGCGGCATCCACGTTTGCGGCCGCCTGCCGGAGCATCGTGACGATAATCACTACCGCCGCGCCGAGAATGACCGAGTAGACCGTCTCGAGGGTGGCCAGCTGCCACGGTGCCGCGCCTCCGAACGGGGTGACTCGCACGATGCCATAGATGACCGGAGCGAGGAACAGGTAGACCACGGCAACGGGAGTGCTGAACGCGATGGCTCCGGTGGCGGTCGCCACCGTGAGCAGGTAGTAGAGCCAGTAGATGCCCGGAAAGACGTTGTCGGTGGAGATGATCGCGAACGGCCACGCGATCAGGCCGACCATGAAGCAGATCGAGACCAGCCCGTGCGCCGGCCGCACCCAGCGATTGATGATCGAAGCCACCAGGGCAAACACCAGGCTGCCGAAGATCGCGGGCACCATGACCCACAAGTAGAGCGGCTGCGCCTCGTCCAGTTGGCCGAGGAGCCATGGCACCGTCTGGGCGCCGAAGACGATTCCGAAGACAGCCACCGAGCGCGAGATGACGAGCTCGACCTGCTTGCGGCTGATCGGGTTGCGGGGCTGCTTCGCGGGAGGAAGGCTCCTGAGTTCGGTCGCTCTAGCGGCCATCTCCGCCATCCGGATCGAGACCGGGGAGAATTCCGTCCTCGACCGCACGGCGCAGAAGGTCGACCTTGGTGGGGGCCGGCCGACCGACCTCGATGTACTTCACGCGGATGCGGTCCAGGTATTCCCTGGCGGTCGAGTAGCCGATCCCCAGCTGCTGGGCCGCGAGCTTCAGCGGCAGTCCGGAGGCGTACAGGTGCAGAATCTCGCGCTCACGGCGGCCAAGTTGCGCCCTCGCGAAGTCGCGGTCGGCGTCGATGGCCGTCGCCCACTCCAGGTTGTTGAGCACCTCGCCGCGCGCGACTGTCGCCGCGGCGGCGATCACGGTCTTCGTGGCGGACGACTTGGGGATCACGCCGGCGGCCCCGGCAGCCAGCGCCTCACGTACGCTCGCGACGCGGTCGGCGATCGAGTGCACCAACACGGCGGAGCCGGTTGCCTGCACCCGTTTCACGTTGTCCGTGACGCTCGACCCGTCGCCGAGGGACAGGTCGAGCACGACGACGTCCACTTCGCGACCGTCGAGCCCGTCGACGAACTCCTGCACGGTTGCCGCCGCGAGAACGAACTGGTAGCCCTCATCCATGAATGCGGCCTTCAGGCCGAGACGCACGGATTCGTGATCATCGACAACGGCGACGCGCACCGCCGAGGTCTGCTGAACGCCGGTGTCCGGATTCGCCGATGCCAAGGCCATGTCTTCCTGTCTCCCCCGAGAGTGCCGCGCGGTGCAGACTTCTGACCAATCGTAGTGTCCGGTACCCCGAAAGGGGTGGCAACAACCCTCGGCTATTCGCGAACCAGGGTGCCGACCGCCTCCACGTGATGCGTGTTGGGGAACAGGTCGAAGGCCCGGAGCGCTGACAGCCGGTAGCCGCGATCGGCAAACAGGGCGACATCGCGCGCGAAGGCCACCGGGTCGCAGGCGACGTAGACGAGCTGCGCCGGTGCGAGATCGGCGAGCGCCGCCACCACCTGCTTGCCCGCCCCTGAGCGCGGGGGGTCGAGCACGACGGTGGCCGCGCGAAAGCGAGCCCGTTCGGTGGCGCTGGCGGTTGCCGCGGCGCGCTGCACCCAGCGCTCCGCCCGATCCGTGACCGCGGATGCCCCGAGCCAGTCCTTGAGGTTCTCCGCGGCGAAGTCGGTGGCGACCTCGTCGCTCTCCACGCTCGTGATGCGCACGGTGCTGCCGAAGCGGTCCCCCACGGCGGCCGCGAGCAGTCCCACCCCGCCGTACAGGTCGAGGTTGGCGGCACGCGGATCGAAGAGCGCATCATCGATTGCGTCCTGCACCGCGGCGGTGAGCGTGGTCGCGGCGGCACGATGCACCTGCCAGAAGCCGCCATCGGCGAGCCGGAATTCCCGGTCGCCCACGACCTCGGTGATCACTGTCCGTTTCTGCTTGCCGATGATCAGGCGGGCGCCGCCGACGGTTGGCGCGAGCACATCCACCCGCTCCTCGCCGGGGAAGAGCTGGTCGAGTGGGGCGGCCTCCGCGAGTTCGGCGGTCGCGAGCGGAAGGTCGATGACGGGGATCACGCGGTGCGAGCGGGCGGCATACGGGCCAGGGCGGCCGCTCTCGTCCACGTGCAGGCTCACCCTGGTGCGCCATCCGGTGCCGCCGGATGCGTTGTCGCCGGGCAGGGCCTCTACGTCCACGGGAAAGTCGACTTTCGCCATCCGCTGCAGCGATTCCTGGAGCACCTGGCGCTTGAGCGTGCGCTGGTGGGCGAGTTCGATGTGGCCGAACTCCGCTCCGCCGGCGCGGTCGGCCGGGTCACGGTCGATCGACGCGGCGCCCCACACGTGCGGCTGCCTGTGCTTGCTCGGCTCCACCACGCTCACGGTCTCGGCGCGCCAGAAGGAGTTCTTCGAGTCCTCGCTGACGCGCGCCAGCACGCGCTCGCCAGGAATCGCGTCGCTCACGAAGACGACCCGCCCGTCGAGGCGAGCCACAGCGATGCCGCCGTGGGCGATGTTGGTAACGTCGAGTTCGATCGTCCGTCCTGCCATGTCACCCATCCCTCGAGCATAGGAGGCGCCGTGCGCCTGTACCTCGCGTCCACCTCACCGGCGAGGTTGGCCACCCTGCGCGCGGCCGGCATCGAGCCGGTGCTGCTCTCCTCCGGGGTCGACGAGGATGCCGTCGCCGCCGCCGCTGGTCCCCTCGACGGCCCTGGCCTGGTGCAGCTGCTCGCCCGCGCGAAGGCCGAGGCGGTGGTTGGCCGCAACGTCGACGGGGCACCGATCGATGGCTTCATCCTCGGCGGCGACTCCGCGTTCGAGCTCGACGGCACGCTGTACGGCAAACCGCACGAGCCGGCCGTCGCCCGGGAGCGCTGGCTCGCCCAACGCGGCCGAACCGGCCACCTGCACTCCGGCCACTGGCTCATCGATCACCGCGGCGGCGCGAACGGTGGGGCTCGGGGTGGAGTGTCCACCGCCGCCGTCACCTTCGCCGCCGATGTCACCGATGCAGAGATTGACGCGTACATCGCCACCGGTGAGCCGCTCGAGGTCGCCGGCGCGTTCACGATCGATAGTCTCGGGGCCGCGTTCATCTCCCGGGTGGAGGGCGATCCGCACGCCGTGGTCGGCCTGTCCCTCTCGCTCGTGCGGGAGCTCCTGCTCCAATTCGACGTGAGCTGGCCATCGCTCTGGAATCGTGAGTTGTAGGGCGTCGCAGGCGTTCGTCGGTAGTTTTTGTCCTTATCACCCAAAGCCCTCGACGCGCTCCGCAATAGGCTGGGTGACTATGGCTCGAATCACCAAGGTCCTCATCGCCAATCGTGGCGAGATAGCAGTACGCGTGATCCGGGCGGCGAAGGACAGCGGAATTCTGTCGGTCGCCGTCTACGCGGACCAGGACCGGGATGCCCGGCACGTGAAGCTCGCTGACGAGGCGTACGCCCTCGGCGGCACCACGAGCGCCGAGACCTACCTCGTGATCGACAAGATCCTCTCGGTGGCCAAGCGCTCAGGGGCAGACGCGGTGCACCCCGGCTACGGATTCCTCGCCGAGAACGCGGACTTCGCACGCGCCGTGATCGCCGCGGGCCTCATCTGGATCGGGCCGAGTCCAGACGCGATCGAGAAGCTCGGGGACAAGGTCTCGGCGCGGCACATCGCCGAGAAGGTCGGGGCGCCGCTCGCGCCCGGCACGATCGACCCGGTGAAGGGTGCATCCGAAGTCCTCGATTTCGTCGACCTGCACGGGCTGCCGGTCGCCATCAAGGCCGCGTTCGGCGGCGGCGGTCGCGGCCTGAAGGTCGCGCGCACCCGCGAGGAGATCCCCGAACTGTTCGAGTCGGCGACCCGCGAGGCCGTTGCCGCGTTCGGGCGCGGCGAGTGTTTCGTCGAGAAGTACCTCGACCAGCCCCGCCATGTCGAGACGCAGTGCCTCGCTGACGCGCACGGCAACGTCGTGGTCATCTCCACCCGCGACTGCTCGCTGCAGCGCCGCCACCAGAAGCTCGTGGAGGAGGCGCCAGCGCCGTTCCTCAGCGACGAGCAGAACGCGGCTCTCTACTCCTCATCGAAGGCCATCCTCAAGGAGGTCGGCTATGTCGGCGCCGGCACCTGCGAGTTCTTGGTAGCCAAGGACGGCACGATCTCGTTCCTCGAGGTCAACACCCGCTTGCAGGTCGAGCACCCGGTCTCCGAGGAGGTCACCGGCATCGACCTGGTGCGTGAGCAGTTCCGTATCGCCGAGGGCGAGGAGATCGGGTACGACGACCCGAAGCCGCAGGGCCACTCCTTCGAGTTCCGCATCAACGGCGAGGATCCTGGCCGCAACTTCCTGCCCTCCCCCGGGCCCGTGCAGACGCTGCGTTTCCCGGGCGGCCCCGGCGTGCGCATCGACTCCGGCGTCACCACGGGCGACGTGATCAGCGGGGCATTCGACTCCCTGCTGGCCAAGCTGATCGTGACCGGGTCGAGTCGCGAGGACGCCCTCGAGCGCTCCCGCCGCGCCCTCGACGAGTTCGACATCGCGGGTCTTCCGACGGTGCTCCCCTTCCACCGCAAGGTGGTGCGCGACCCCGCGTTCACCTCGACACCGTTCCGCGTCTACACCAGCTGGATCGAGACGGAGTTCGACAACGACATCGAGCCATGGAGCGGATCGCTGCCGGATGCCACCACCGACGCCCAGCGCCACAACGTGGTGCTAGAGGTGGACGGCAAGCGCATCGAGGTCTCGCTGCCCGCGCGACTCCTGCCCGCACCCACCGGATCGGGCGCCACCACCCAAGCGCCCAAGCGCCGCGCGAGCGGCTCGGTGAGCGTCGCGACGGGCGACGCCGTGAAGGCTCCGATGCAGGCCACGGTGGTGAAGCTCGCGGTCGCGGAGGGCGACAAGGTGGTCGCGGGCGACCTCATCCTCGTGCTCGAGGCGATGAAGATGGAGCAGCCGATCACGGCTCACAAAGACGGCACGATCGGGGAGATCAATGCCGCCGTCGGGGCTACCGTGGCGTCCGGCCACGTGCTCCTGTCGATCGCGGGCTGACCCGCGCTGCCCGCCCGGGCAGTGCGTGCCGCGCCCCGCTCAGCGCAGCGCCCAGAAAGAAGCTGCGGCCTCAGCCGACGATGTGCATCGCCCGGGCGGCATCCGTGATGCTGCCGGTCAGCGACGGGTAGACCGAGAAGGCTCGGGCCAGTTGGTCCACGGTGAGGCGGTGCTCGACCGCGAGTGCGACCGACATGATCAGCTCAGACGCCTTCGGTGCCACGATCACGCCGCCGATCACGGTGCCGGAGCCGGTGCGGGCGAACAGCTTGACGAAGCCATCCTTGATGCCCATCATCTTGGCACGCGGGTTGGAGGCGAGTGGGAGCTTGTAGATCTCGCCCTGGGCGATGCCCTCCTCGATCTGCTTCTGGGTCCAGCCGACGGTGGCGATCTCCGGCTGGGTGAAGATGTTCGAGGTCACATTGCGCAGCTCGATCGGCGTCACGCCGTCGCCCATGGCGTGGAACACAGCGGTGCGGCCCTGCATCGAGGCGACGGATGCCAGCGGCAGGAAGTCCGAACAGTCGCCGGCCGCGTAGATCGACGGCATTGACGTGCGCGCCACCCGGTTGACGCGGATGTGCCCGGACTCGGTGAGCTGCACGCCCGCCTCGACGAGACCAATGTCGGCGGTGTTCGGCACCGACCCGACGGCCATGAGGCAGTGGCTGCCCTCGACGGTGCGACCATCGGCCAGGGTCGCGATCACGCCGTTCTTGGTGCGTTTGACCGAATCCGCCCTGGACTTGGAGAGCACCTCCATGCCGTTGCGCTTGAAGACGTCCTCGATCACGCGGGCCGCATCCGCGTCTTCCCCGGGGAGGACTTGGTCGCGGCTCGAGATGAGGGTCACCTTCGAGCCGAGGGCCGTGTACGCCGACGCGAACTCGGCGCCAGTCACTCCGGAGCCGACCACGATGAGGTGCTCAGGGGTCTCCGCGAGCGTGTAGAGCTGCGTCCAGGTGAGAATGCGCTCCCCGTCTGGCTTGGCGCTGGCGAGGATGCGCGGGGCGGCGCCCACAGAGACGATCACCGTGTCGGCATCCACCTCGTCGAAGTCCGTGCCCGCCTTGCCCTTGCCGGTGGACACGACGAGCCGCTGTGGGCCGTCCAGTCGCCCCTCGCCCTGGATGATGCGCACCCCGGCCTTGATCAGCTGGGACTTCATGTCCTCGGACTGCTGGCGGGCGAGGCGCATGAGCCGGGCGTTGACTGCGGAGAGATTGACCGTGACGTCGGGGCGCACCGGGCGGCCGGCATCCGTGCGGGTGAAGAACTGAACACCGAGATCGGTTGCCTCGCCGATCGCGTTCGCGGCCTCAGCGGTCGCGATGAGCGTCTTGGACGGCACGACGTCGGTGAGCACCGCGGATCCGCCGACGCCTGCACGCTCGACCAGTGTTACTTCCGCGCCGAGTTGGGCTCCGGCAAGAGCCGCTTCATACCCGCCCGGACCTCCACCGAGTACTGCAATGCGTTGGGTGCGCTCGAACTCATAGGCCATGCGTCAATTCTCGCAGAGTTGTTGTCAGCGAGAGGCGCGGTCAGATGTCCAGGTAATCCCCTGAGGGTGACCGGAGGGTGGTGACAGTGTCGCCCTGCAGGCCGACCCCGATGAATGCGGTGCCCACCTGGCCGGGGAGGGACAGCGACTCGGTGTCCGGCACGGTCTGCGGGTCGAGCCCGAAGCCGTCGGATACACCGTCGCCGTCGGCGTCGGCGCCGTAGTCAAACGGGTTCAGGGCGGCGACATCAGCGCGCGATGAGCCCACGCCGATACCCTCCTCCGTGCGCAAAGGCAGCCCTCCCAGGTCGGCTTGCTCCGACAACAGCCATGAACTGTTGAACTGGATGCCCAGCCGCAGGCCCGGCCAGTCGTACAGGGTCAGTCCCTTGCCGCTCAGGTCAGTGAGGGTCGGCTCGGATCCCTCTAGTTCCGTGACTAGGGCGAGCATCGCCTGCTCGTCGTCGAACGTGGCCGATTCCACGGTAGCGCCGGCGTCATCCTCGACCGTGATCCCCAGCAGTGAGATGACGACAACCGCCGGCTGCGGTGCCGCGGCGCTCGCTGTGACCGACGGTGTGGGCACCGAAGTTGGCGAACTGTCGACAGCACTCGGCGCACAGCCGCTTAGCAGACCGCCTCCAAGAAGGAGGACGAGCGCGGTGATTCCGATCGATACGCGAGAAGACGTCATGATGCCATCGTGGCATCCGCCGAGGCCACGGCCAACTCTCTGCGCACCACCGGTGGCGCGTTGTGTCCAGATCGTTAGGCTGGGACGATGTCGACGCAGACCACCACGAATCCATTGGATGACCCGGCCGCAGATCCGTTCGCGATCGCGGAAGAGGCGGCGGCCCAGATCGCCGAGAAGACAGGCGTAGAGCACCACGACATCGCTCTCACCCTGGGCAGCGGCTGGGCGAAAGCAGCCGACCTGATCGGCGAGACCACGGCCACCATTCCGGCGGTCGAGATCATTGGCTTCAGCAAGCCGGCACTCGAGGGGCACGTCGGCACGCTGCGGTCCGTGCTGCTGCCGAGCGGCAAGCGCGCACTGGTGATCGGCGCGCGCACCCACTACTACGAGGACCACGGCGTGCGCCGGGTGGTCCACTCCGTGCGCACCGCAGCTGCCACGGGCGCGACGACCATGATCCTCACGAACGGGGCGGGCGGCATCCGGGAGACCTGGAAGCCCGGCACCCCCGTACTGATCAGCGACCACATCAACCTCACCGCGAACTCCCCGCTGGAGGGCGCCACCTTCATCGACCTCACCGACCTGTACAGCGCCCGGCTGCGCGATCTCGCACGCACAGTGGATGCCGCGCTCGACGAGGGCGTGTACTGCCAGTTCCGCGGGCCGCACTACGAGACCCCGGCCGAGGTGCAGATGGCGAAGATCATCGGCGGGCACATCGTGGGCATGTCGACGGCGCTCGAGGCGATCGCGGCGCGCGAGGCGGGAATGGAGATCCTCGGGATGTCGCTGATCACGAACCTGGCGGCCGGCATCCAGAAGACCCCCCTCAGCCACGAGGAAGTCATCCAGGCCGGGAAGGACGCAGAGGCCACGATCAGCGCCCTCCTCGCGAGAATCATCGAGAAGCTGTGAGCCCCGTCGACCCCTACGCAGCCGAGAAGGCCTGGCTGGCGCAGGATCCCGACCCGGTCACTCGCGACGAGCTCTCGAAGATGATCGAGGCGGCCGAGTTGGGTGTCGCCGGCGCCATGACCGCGCTTGCCGATCGGTTCTCCGCTCGCCTCGAGTTCGGCACGGCCGGCCTGCGCGGCGAGCTCGGCGCGGGACCCAACCGGATGAACCGGGTGCTCGTCGCCCAGGCGGCCGCGGGGTTCGCGGATTTCCTGCTCGACCGCGAGAACGCGCCGAGCGTCGTGGTCGGGTACGACGGCCGCACCAACTCGCGCATCTTCGCCGAGGACACCGCCGAACTCATGGCCGGCGTCGGCGTTCGCACCATCCTGCTCCCCCGCGCCCTGCCGACCCCTGTGCTCGCGTTCGCCGTGCGCCATCTCGACGTGAGCGCGGGCGTGATGGTGACAGCCAGCCACAACCCGGGCACAGACAACGGGTACAAGGTCTACCTCGGCGGAACCGACAACGGATCGCAGATCGTGCCGCCCGCGGACGGCGCGATCGCTGCCCGCATCGAGGCAGTGGCCACGGGATCGATCACCGACCTCCCGCGGGCCCAGACCTTCGAGATCGCTGGCGAGGAGGTACTTGACGCCTACGTGGACCGCACTGCCGCGGGCGTCGCGCGCCCCGCCCGCCGCCCGAACGTCGTCTACACGCCGATGCACGGGGTCGGGTGGGAGACCGCCCACCGCGTGTTCGTAGAGGCCGGCTTCGGGGCACCAGCGCCTGTTCCCGCGCAGGTCGAGCCCGACGCCGCGTTCCCCACCGTCGTCTTTCCGAACCCGGAGGAACCGGGCGCCATGGACCTGGCCTTCGCGCTCGGCGCGCAGCTCGATGCCGAACTCGTGATCGCCAACGATCCAGACGCCGACCGACTCGCCATCGGCCTCCCCGGTGCGAGCGGATGGCGCAGGCTCAGCGGTAACGAGGTCGGCTGGATGCTCGGCTGGCGCGCCGCCGCCAAGCTGACGGGCAAGAGCGGTCGCCTGGCTGCCTCGATCGTGAGCTCACCCGCACTCGCCGCGGTCGCGAAGGAGTACGGGCTGGAGTTCGTGGAGACCCTCACCGGGTTCAAATGGATCTCGCGCGTGCCCGGGCTCGCCTTCGGCTACGAGGAGGCACTCGGCTACCTGGTGGACCCCGACAAGGTGCGCGACAAAGACGGCATCTCGGCGGCCGTCGAGTTTCTGTCGCTGTGGGTGGAGCTCACGGAGTCCGGTTCATCGTGGCACGACCACGAGCTGGCCTTCGCCGAGAAATTCGGAGCCTTCGCCTCGTCGCAGATCTCGCATCGTGTCGACGACCTCGCGGACATCCCGAGGATCATGGCCGAGCTGCGGGCGAACCAGCCCAAGGCCGTCGGCTCGCAGGCGGTCACGCGCATCGAGGACTTTCTCGACGGTGTTGGCGACTTTCCGCCGAGCGACATCCTGCGCATCTGGTTCGCGAGCGGGGCTCGCGTGATCGTGCGGCCGAGCGGCACCGAACCGAAGCTCAAGGTCTACATCGACGCGTCGTCGACGACCGGCACGGCGGCGGAACGGATCGCCGCCGCCAAGGCCATCGTCGACGAGCTCGACGTCGGGATGCGCACGCTGGTTGGTGCGTAGCCGCCGGTCGAGGCGGAGCGCAGCGACGGCCTCGAGACCGGACTTCGTCCTCGACCAGGCAGTCAGCCCAGCGCGGCTTCCAGCTTCGCGGTCAGTTCCGCGGTGTCGAAGTAGTTGTCGATCACGATGACGTCCGCGAACGTCGCACCGATCGCATCCACGAACTCGGCTGATGTCAGGATCACCTGCGCGTCTGCGGCCACCTCGACGATCGACGCGATGTCTGCCGCCACCACCTGGGCGTTGATGTCCAGGCGCTTGAGCACCCGCTCTGCGTTCACCTTGAGGATGCCGGAGCTACCGATCCCGGCCCCGCAGATCGTGACGATCTTCACGCCACCACCCCCATGATCCGCTGGATCTCTTCGACCGTGGTTGCCGCCGCGAGTTCCTCGATGGCCGTCGAGTCGTTGAAGACGTTCGCAATCGCCGCGACAGAGGCGAGGTGGCTCGACGCGTCGACGATCGCGAGCCCGAGCACCACGCTGACCGGATCGTTGTGCGGATGCCCGAACGGCACCGGGGTCGCCAGCGTCACGAGGGCGAGACCATCGGCCACTACGTCGGGGCCGGGACGCGCGTGCGCCAGGGCCAACCCCGGCGCGATCACGACATACGGGCCATGCTCTTCGATCATGCGGATCATCTCGTCGGTGTAGCCGACCCGGGCGGCCCCGGAGCGCGCGAGCGCCTCGCCCACCAGTCGCACCGCCGCGCGCCAGTCCCCGGCCGTTGCGCCGACGGTGACCGCTTCGGCGGGGAGCGGCGGTAGCGCCATCAGGCGCGCTCGAACCCCGTGATGACCTGGTCGGCGAGGTCCTCCCGGTCTTCGAGGGGGAGGAAGGCCGACGCTGCGGCATTCAGCTGGAAGACTTCGAGGTCGGCCAGCTCGTAGTCGAATGCGTCGGCGAGCAGCGCGAGCTCACGACTGAGGGTCGTGTTGCTCATCAGGCGGTTGTCGGTGTTGACCGTCACGTGGAAGCCGAGCTGGTAGAGCAGGTCGAACGGGTGGTCGACCAGCTCGTCGCCCCACTGGGCGATGGCGCCGGTCTGCAGGTTGGAGCTCGGCGAAAGCTCGAGGGCGATCTCGCGATCCTTCACCCATTGGGCGACCGGACCGATCGTCATGTAGGTGTTCTCGTCGTCCTCGCGGGCGGTCGTGATGTCCTCGGCGATCCGCACCCCGTGACCGAGGCGCAGGGCGCGACCGTCGAAGAGCGCTCCTTGGATGCTCTCCAGGCCATCCGCTTCGCCCGCGTGCACAGTTGCTGGCAGAAAGTTGCGCGCCAGGAAATCGAAGGCGTCGCGCAGGTTGCCCGCGGGAAACCCGGCCTCCGCTCCCGCGATGTCGAAGCCGACCACGCCGTTGTCCCGGTGCCGCACGGCGAGCTCCGCGATCTCGAATCCGCGGTTCGCGTGGCGCATGGCGCTCACCAGCTGGCCAACCCGGATGCCGCCGCCGGCATTGCGCACGTCGTCCACGCCCGCGTCGAGCCCGGCCTGCACCGCCTCGACAACCTGGTCGAGCGTGAGCCCGCGGGTCTGGTGCTGCTCAGGAGCCCAGCGGATCTCGCCGTAGATGACGCCGTCGGCCGCGAGGTCGAGCACGAACTCGCGCGCCACGCGAGCAAGTCCCTCCTCGGTCTGCATGACGGCGATCGTGACGTCGAAGGTCTTGAGGTACTCGACGAGCGACCCGCTGTCTGCCTGGTCCGCGAACCACTGGCCGAGGGCAGTGGCATCGGTCGACGGCAGGTCGAGTCCGATCGAGTCGGCGAGTTCGATGATGGTCTGGGGCCGCAGGCCACCGTCGAGATGGTCGTGCAGCGAGATCTTGGGGAGCGCGGTGATGCTCGCGCCACCGCCCGGGAGCAGGAAGTCTTCTGGTGCGGTGTTCATGGCTCAAATGTACCGGTCGACACTCGTGCTGCTCCCTGCAATATCTCAGGATCGAGGCTTCGAACCGGCGCCCCATATGCTCGATGGATGCCGACACGGATCATCCTGGACTGCGACCCCGGTCACGACGACGCGGTAGCCATGCTGCTCGCCCACGGGAGCCCGGAGATTGAGCTGGTCGCGGTCACGACGGTGATGGGCAACCAGACCATCGAGAAGGTCACTCGCAACGCCCTGGCCGTCGCCCGTGTGGCCGGGATCACCGGTGTGCCGTTCGCCAAGGGCGCTCACCGCCCGCTGGTGCGCGAGATCGAGGTGGCCGAGAGCATCCACGGTGTGAGTGGCCTTGACGGCCCCGTACTGCCCGAGCCGACGATCGAGCTGGACGCCCGACATGCGGTCGACCTGATCATCGACACCATCATGCAGAGCGAGCCGGGCACAATCACGCTCGTGCCGACCGGCGCGCTCACCAACATCGCGATGGCTGTGCGCAAAGAACCGCGCATCGTCGGCCGGGTGAAGGAGGTCGTGTTGATGGGCGGCGGCTTCCACGTGGGCAACTGGAGCGCCACGGCCGAATTCAACATTGTGATCGATCCAGAGGCCGCGCACATCGTGTTCAACGAGAAGTGGCCCCTGACCATGGTCGGGCTCGACGTGACCCACCAGGCGCTCGCCACCCCAGACGTCGCCGCCGCGATCGCTGCCGTCGGCACTGGTCCCGCCCGTTTCGTGGGCGAGTTGCTCGAGTTCTTCGCGCACACCTACAAAGACCAGCAGGGCTTCGATCACCCGCCGGTGCACGATCCGTGTGCCGTCGCCTACGTGATCGACCCGACAGTCATGGATGTCGTCAAGGTTCCGCTGGACGTCGAGCTCACCGGAACCCTCACCCTCGGCATGACGGTGGCGGACTTCCGCGCCCCCGCGCCCGCTGACTGCACGACGCAGGTCGCCGTGAACCTCGACCACGCCAAGTTCTGGGCGCTCGTGGTGGACGCGCTGGAGCGCATCGGCGACCCCGAGTAGCTGGATCCGCTAGCCGACCCGGCCTGCGATGAGCGGGCCGCCGTCGAGTACTTCGTCCCCAGGGTCGCCGATGCGATAGGCGCCGTCGAGAGCCTCGATCGCGCGCTCGAAGCGGGCGGCATCCTCGGTGTGCATGGTGAACAAGGGCTGGCCGGCGGTAACCGTCTCGCCCGGTTTCACGTGCAGGTCGATCCCGGCGGCGTGCTGCACCGGGTCCTGCTTGCGGGCTCGTCCGGCGCCGAGGCGCC
>JBDUEC010000007.1:0-28633 GCA_040002655.1 Rhodoglobus sp.
GGTCGCGGCGGCTCCGACACCACCGCGGTGGCGCTGGCCGCGGCCCTCGGTGCCGAGGTGTGCGAGATCTACACGGATGTCGACGGCGTCTTCACCGCCGATCCGCGCGTGGTGCCCAGCGCGCGCAAGATCGACCGCATCACCAGCGAGGAAATGCTGGAACTGGCGGCGGCCGGCGCGAAAGTGCTGTACATCCGGGCGGTCGAATACGCCCGGCGTCACAACGTCACACTGCATGTGCGCTCCTCGTTCAACAACAACGAGGGCACGCTTGTACTGAACCCGAAGGATGGAGAAACAGTGGAAGAGCCGATCATCACGGGTGTCGCAGCCGACCTGAGCGAGGCGAAGATCACCGTCGTCGGTGTTCCGGACATCCCGGGCAAGGCCGCACAGATCTTCACGATCATCGCCAAGACCAATGCGAACATCGACATGATCGTGCAGAACGTGTCGACCGCCGCAACCGGTCGCACCGACATCTCCTTCACGCTGCCCAAGTCCGACGCCCAGGCGGCGCTCACGGCGCTCACGGCCGAGAAGGATGACGTGGGCTTCGAGTCCCTCCAGCACGACGACCAGATCGGCAAGCTCGCCGTCGTGGGCGCAGGCATGCGTACCAACGCGGGTGTCTCGGCCAAGCTCTTCACCGCGCTGTACGAGGCCGGCATCAACATCGAGATGATCTCGACGAGCGAGATCCGCATCTCCGTGGTCACCCGCGCCGACACCGTCAACGACGCTGTGCGCGTCGTGCACACCGCGTTCGGGCTCGACGGCGAGACCGAGGCTGTCGTGCACGGGGGCACCGGCCGCTAGCCATCCGGCGGGCAGCCCGCTCCGAACCAGTCGCATGAAGAAGTGGACCGCTGTGGCGATCGCGGCGGTCGCGGTCGCTCTCGCGGGCTGCGCTCCGATCGAGGAGGATGTTCCCGTGGTCGACCCGAACGCACCCATAGTCGCCTTCTACGGGGACTCGTACACCCTCGGCACCGGTGCGAGCGACCCGTCGAAGCGTTGGTCCACCATCATCTGTGCTGAACGTGGCTGGACCGAGGTCAACCCGAGTGTGAATGGGCTCGGCTTCATCAACAACCGCGAGGCCTACGGTGTCGACGAGCCGGGCGAGGTGATCGCCGCGAATCCGGACATCGTGTTCGTGACCATGGGGCTGAACGACAACTTCAGCTACGACTTTGCCGCCAACCTCATCCGCTCGCAGATCACGAAAGACTTCGACCGGCTGAAGGCAGCGCTGCCCGGCGCGCGGTTCATCGTGGTCGAGCCGTTCTGGTACACGGATGACCGCCCCGAGTCGCTCCCCGTTATCTCCGGCTGGGTGCAGGATGCCGCGGAGGCGATCGACGCCGACTACATCCCCGGTGCCTCGCATTGGATCGAACACCATCCGGAGTGGATGGCCGACGACGAGCTGCACCCCAACGATGCTGGCTATGCGGAGTTGGCGAAGCAAATGGATGCCGCGCTGGTTGGGCTCGGCCTGTAGCTCGACGATTCTTGGTGAGGCGCTGACGCTGAGCGGCGTTGGTGCGCACACCTGATCGACCGCGGCCTTCGGCTGCGATCGGCGAAAGGCTCGTGCGAGAATTGAGCCATGACTTCTGATTCCACCCCTGGCGTGCGCATCGGCGTCGTTGGTGCCACCGGCCAGGTCGGCGCGGTCGTGCGTCGCCTCCTCGAGGAGCGCGACTTCCCGGTCGCCGAGATCCGCTACTTCGCCTCCGCTCGCAGCGCCGGAACTACGTTGCCGTGGAGGAACGGCGAGGTCACGGTGGAGGACGCCGCCACGGCCGACCCGACCGGCCTCGACATCGCGATCTTCTCCGCCGGTGCCAGCACGTCGAAGGAGCAGGCTCCCCGGTTCGCCGCGGCGGGCGTGCTCGTCATCGACAACTCGTCGGGCTGGCGCATGGACCCGGACGTGCCGCTCGTGGTTTCGGAGGTCAACCCGCATGCGATCAGCGAAGCGCGCAAGGGCATCATCGCGAACCCGAACTGCACGACGATGGCCGCCATGCCGGTGCTCAAGGTGCTGCACGACGAGGCCGGGCTCGAGCGCCTGATCGTGTCCACCTACCAGGCCGTCTCCGGCGCTGGGCTGGCTGGCGGCGAGGAGCTCCTCGAGCAATCACGCGCGGCTGTCGCGCAGGACACCATCGAGCTCGTGCACGACGGCTCATCCGTCGACTTCCCTGCGGCGAAGAAGTTCCCCAAGACGATCGCGTTCGACGTCATTCCGCAGGCGGGAAACTTCGTCGACGACGGCCTGTTCGAGACCGATGAAGAGAAGAAGCTCCGCAACGAGAGCCGCAAGATTCTCGAGCTGCCCGACCTGCTGGTCAGCGGGCTGTGCGTGCGAGTTCCGGTGTTCACCGGGCACTCGCTGGCGATCAACGCCGAGTTCGCCAACCCACTGTCGGTCGATCGCGCCAAGCAACTGCTGGCGGATGCCCCCGGCGTCGTGCTCACGGACGTGCCGACGCCGCTCGAAGCCGCCGGCAAGGACCCGAGTTTCGTCGGTCGTATCCGGCAAGACGAGGGTGTGCCGAACGGACGCGGCCTCGCCCTCTTCATCAGCAACGACAACCTGCGCAAGGGTGCAGCGCTCAACGCCGTGCAGATCGCGGAGTTGGTGGCTGCGGAGTTGGCAGTAGCGCCCTCGTAGCGGGGCGTCACCAGATACAGTCAGCCTGTGCCCGGAGAGAACAGCGTGACGCGAGCGAACGTTGAGGCGAAGGAGACCGCGTTGTCGGCCTCCTTCACCAATTGGCGTCAGGGCTATTCCCGGCGCCTGCTCGTCTCGGACTTCGTTGTCGTTGCGTTAGCGGCTTTCGGTTCCCAGTTTCTCTGGGGAGCGCTCATCCGTACTCCCCTCTTCACCATCCAAGGTAGAGATGAACAGTTCTCGTACAGCCTGTTCTCGGCTCTACTCGTCATTGCGTGGGTGTCGATCCTCGCCTTCTTCGCCACGCGGGACCAGCGGTATTTCGGCGAGGGTTCCACCGAGTATCGCTCGGTCGTGGATGCGAGTCTTCGGGTGCTCGCGGTGGTTCTCCTTGCGGTGTTCGCGTTTCAGCTGGATATGAGCCGGGGCGCGGTCCTCACCGCTTTTGCACTGGGAATCGTCGGGCTGCTGTTGGAGCGGTGGCTATGGCGCAAATGGCTCATCTCCCAGCGGCGGGCTGGAAAAATGGGCTCCCGTGTACTCATCGCTGGATCGGCCCAGTCAGTCGCCCATCTCGCCGCGGAGTTTCTGAGCAACCCTGCGTTCGGCTACTCGGTGATTGGCGTGTGCATTCCGAAAGGAGAGCAGTCAGTCGACCTCGAGCGGCTTGATGTCGCTGTGCTGGGGAATATCGAGGACATCAAGCGCACGATGGATGAGACCGGTGCCGACACTCTGGCCATCGCCAGTTCCGGGCAGCTCACCCCGAACCGCGTGCGCGAATTGAGCTGGCAGTTGGAACCCGGCAGGCAGCATCTCGTGGTGGCGCCGAGCCTCACGGACATCGGCGGGCCGCGCATCAGCATGAGACCCGTTGCCGGCATGCCATTGATTCACGTCGAGACGCCGAGTTTCGAGCACGGCCAGAACGCCTTGAAGCGCTCTCTTGACGTCGCTCTCAGCATCTTGCTGCTCATCCTGCTCTCCCCGGTCTTGGCGATCACCGCTATCGCGATCCGCCTGAGCAGCCCCGGTCCCGTGCTCTTCCACCAAACGCGAGTCGGACTCGACGGAGCCACCTTCACGATGTTGAAGTTCCGATCGATGGAAGTCGGGTCAGAATCCCTCGTCCCCGCAGAATCAGATCGCGTGGGAGAAGCAGGCAACTCCGTCATGTTCAAACTGCGAGAGGACCCACGCACCACCAAAGTGGGAAGCGTGATTCGGTCGTACAGCATCGACGAACTTCCGCAGTTGTTCAATGTGCTGCGTGGAGAGATGTCGATCGTGGGTCCAAGGCCGCCGCTGGAGAGCGAGGTGGAAAAGTATGAAACCCATGTCCACCGCCGCTTCCTCATGAAACCGGGAGTGACCGGTTTGTGGCAGGTGAGCGGTCGCTCGAACCTCTCGTGGGAGGACTCCGTGCGCCTGGATCTGTACTACGTGGAGAACTGGTCCCTGGTTGGCGACCTGGTCATCCTCTGGAAGACAATCCGCGCCGTGCTCCTTCACGAGGGGGCGTACTAGCCTGCGTGCAGGCCTTTCTCTGCTCCCTCCACGAGCGTGGGAGGATGGTCGCCATGAGCCCACAGACTCGCCCCCTGAGAACAGCCCGTCCGAGCGCCGTGCCTGGCGGGGCTGTGTCGGCGGCGATCTAGCCCAGCGTGTCTCCTTCAGTTGCGATTCTCGGCACGCGCGGATACCCGAGCTACTACGGCGGCTTCGAGACCGCGGTACGCAAACTCGCGCCCTACTTGGCGAACCACGGTTGGGATGTCACGGTCTACGGTCGGCCCGGAGCGACGCGCGTCGACGACGCGACGTTGGACCATCGCGTGTCGCGACGAGTAACACGCGGCCTGGAGTCAAAGTCGCTGAGTACTCTCACGTTCGGATTGTCGTCGTCGTATGACGCGGCCCGTCGACGACCCGATGTCGCGTTGGTCATGAATGTCGCGAACGGACTGTGGATTCCGCTGCTCAAGAGTCGCGGAGTTCCGACGCTGGTCAACGTGGACGGGATCGAGTGGGAGCGAGCCAAGTGGGGGCGGATCGCGAAGTCGGTCTTTCGGGCGGGCGCGCGAGCAACCGCCCGCCACGGTAGCCGTATGGTTTATGACTCACGGGAGATCGCGCGATGGTGGCGCGAGCGGTTCGGGCTCGATGGGGACTTCATCCCCTACGGCGGGGATGTCCCGCCCCAGCTTCCGATCGAACCAGGTCTTCAGCACCGCGGGTACGTGCTCGTTGTCGCTCGCCTCGTGCCCGAGAACTCCATCCCGGAATTCCTGGAAGCCGTGCCAGAACTCGCCCGCAACACCGACGTGGTGATCGTCGGCACGTCCGGCTACGGAGGAGAAGTCGAGGAACGCGTGCGGGCCTCCGCCGAGCGTAACCCTCGAGTTCGATGGCTCGGCCAGGTGGCGGACGACAATCGACTTCTCTCGCTCTGGCAGCATGCGGGAGCCTACTTCCACGGCCATTCGGTCGGTGGCACCAATCCCGCGCTCGTCCAGGCGATGGCCTGCGGAGCGCCGATCGTCGCCAGGGACACCGTCTACAACCGAGAAGTGCTCGGCGATTCGGGCCTATTCACGGCTCTCGATTCGGCAAGCATGGTCGCCACCATCTCCGGACTCGTTTCGGATGTCGCGAAGCAGCAGGCGCTGTCTGCGGCCGCCGAGCGCAGGGCGATTGAACTCTACTCGTGGGATCGGGTCTGCGCGGACTATGAGACTGCACTTCGCCTGCTGCTCGACGCTAAGGCGAACCGTCGATGATCACGTACTCGAACCCCCTGCACACCACGCTCGCCCATTATGTGCGCGAACTCGAGGAGACCCTGAGTCGCTCTGGAACGCCGTTCGCGGTCTCGCCGACCGCCGTCGTGGAAGGCATCCCGGGAGCCGCGGGCAAGGTTCGGATGATGCTCAATGCACTTTCCAACGTGCGTTCCATCCGCCGAACGGCCACGCACAGCAACCTGCAGGTGTGGCCGAGTCTGGGTCTCGCCGAGATTCCGTTATGGCATCGGTCGCACGGCAATCGTCATTTCGTCATCCTCCACGATCCGGTGCCGCTTCGGCGACAGTTCGGTTTCGATCCGGTGTCGCGCTGGATCGCTGCCCACGATGATGGACCAAGAAGTGCCGTGGTCGTGGTCCACTCCGAACACGCGGAGCAGGAAGCCCGCAAGCTGTTGCCGCGACACGACCTGGTGACACTCCCGCATCCCGTCCTTTCGGGGAATCCGGCTGGGGCTGTGAAGAATCGGACGGTCGTTGTCGCCGGACAGTACAAACCAGAGCGGGACATCGGCCTGTTGCGTGAGTTGGGACCCCGGCTTGCCGAAATCGGGTTGACCGGGCACATCCGTGGACGGGGTTGGCCGGGGGATCTGGCCGGCTGGACCATTGTGGACTCCTTCGTCACCGAGCCCGATTTTGATCGATTGCTCGCCGAGGCCGCCGTCGTGCTACATCCGTATCGCACGTATTTCCAAAGCAACGTCGCGGTTCGCGCGCTCGAGTTGGGCACACTCTCGGTGCTGCCCCTCAACTCGTTTTCGGCTGACCTCTTCGCTGGTCAAGCAGGCCTGCTCTACGATCAACCAAGCGCGGCGACTGTTCTCCGCGCGTTGGAATACGCGACGACTGCTCAGATCGACCCTGCCGCGATGTTGGGCGCGTATCGAACGTTCGTAGACGGCGCCTGGGCGCGTGCTCCGTGGGTCGAAACACCGCGGTCATGAGAGGAGGCGCACGGTGATCTTCCTCGTGGTGTGGGCGCTCTTGTGCCTGGCACTGATTGCGTCCCGGTCGATGACATTGCTCGTGGCACTCACGGTGGTCGCCGGGGTGCTGCAGGGGCCGATCCTGTCGCTGACCCACGACACGCAGTTTCAGCTTGTCGACGATATTCCTGCTGTCTCACTGATCATCGCTGCAGTCATTCGGGGGGCGTTCGCGAGATCGTTCCGGGCGCCACGAACTGTGCTGGTCTTCATCGCGATCGTCGCGCTGTGCGCAGTCGCGGTCGCCAGGTCACCCTCTCTGTCCGTGGGTGTCACGCAGGCTCGTCAGGTAATCGTCCCGATCGGGCTCGCGGTGGCTGGGTACGTGTTGCACGAGGCGCTGAACTGGCGGGTCATCTTCCGGTTGTGCCTGGTGCTTGGTGCCGGTGTTGCCGCTTGGATGCTGGCCGAGCAGATCCTGCAGGCGCCCCTGATGGATCCGGTCTGGTACTACCTCAATGCCGCCGGAGGAGCCCCCATCACCATGCGAGACGGGCTCCCGCCCTCCTATTTCGCAGACGGCATCACCGGCGGCGTGGTCTTCCGACCTGGCGGACCATTCTTCAATCCGCCGACTGCAGGGTTTTTCCTCGGCCTCGTTGCGTTCACCGTGATGCGCACGACATCCGGCGTGGCGCGAATGGTCGGCCTTGCCATTGTGTTTCTCGCGCTCGGTGCCGCGTATGCCAGAGCTGGAATGGTGATCGCCGTGTGCGCAGTCGTGCTCTATTGGATCTGGTATCGAATGGGGCGGATGTCGGCCGTGCTCGTCGGGATCGCAACGGCGGTTTACGTCGCGCAGATCTTCGTTGAACAGGGCAACTCCGCCAGCCACTCCGATGGCTTGATCAACGGGACACTCGCCGGACTAAGTTCGGTGATCGGAGTTGGCTTCGGCACCTCGGGGTACGCGGCAAAGCTCGAGGGTGCGACGGACAGCGGCGTGGGCGAGAGCTTGCTCGGCCTGTACTTCGCCTGGTTGGGCATCCCCCTGATCCTTCTCGCGATCGCATACTGCATCGCATTGGGCCGCCGAATGATCTCGTGGCCGCGCAAGGAATCCTTGCTGTCGTGGGTTTGCTTTGGGATGGTCGCAGCGATTGCCGTGTCCGAAACGGGGTCTTCACTGGCTGCGACGTCCGTGTTGTGGATGCTGCTCGGCCTGGCTTTGCGTCAACCGCTGATTCCGAGGGCGTTGAGGCATTCCGACGTGGCGGCAGAGCGCGAGGGCTCGGTCGTCGTCACGGGCCCCACGCAGACGGGACGACGTCGATGGATCCGCGATGAACGACGCTGGAGTTAGTCGCCCACGGTCAACAGGCCGCGCTCGACAAGGGCGGCAATGAAGTTTTGCACGTCCTCTTCGATGTCGTCAGGGGCAATGCCAACGTCGTGAGCTACGGCGTCGATGACCTTGCGAACAGTGATCCCTGGCAGGCCCGTAGCTCGCCAGACCTGAGCGCTGGTTCCCAGCAATGCGAGGACTTCGCAGCTGTCCCCCCCAAGGGGCAGCAGGAAGTAGCCTCCCGTGCTCTCGACTTGGGCTACCTGTGCGGAGCGCGAGATCGCGCTGCCTACGTCAATCACGGTGCGGTCCATTCGATCGGGTGAGTCGATATCGAAGGATGTCCCTAACCGAGGGAGCGAAGTCCCGAGCGCCGTTGATAAGACGACGGGTCCAACCCGTCAGCAGCCCCAGGGCGCCGGGTGCCAAGTCCGGATGCTGCCCGCGCAGTTCGGTCGCCGGTGGAAAGATCGCGGTGAGGAGAAGTCGCGGCCTCGCGCGCAATGGGGCTTCGGCGAGAGCCAGCAGCCAAGCACGCGTCTGGACCTTTGACCCCGTCATGAGTCTCCACCGGAGGAGGGCTTCGTCGGCAGCCGCATCGTGCTGTGGCGACAGTCCGAGACTGCGCAGGAAGGGTCCCGCCGTCTGGTCTGCCCCGAGCGAGGTTGCGACAGCGAGGAGATCCGTCGAGACCACCTTCGCGTCCGCGTCCAGCGTGGTCGTCACCAGCAGCGGGAGTTCCCGTCTGGACTGTTCACGTTCCGGGTCTCGCAGTGAGTGAAGCGCCAGGATGAGCGTCATGCTGGCCTTGTCCGGTGCGTCCACGACCAAGCCCGCCATACTGTGCGACTCGCGCCGGGCCCACAGTGTTTCGAAGACCTCGCCCTTTTCGCGCAGGAAACCGGGCCAATGGTTGTGGATGTCCAAGTCGATTGGCCACCCGTCATGAATGAAGGTTCGCGAGTGGAACTCCATCACCCAGGGGATTGAGGGCGCAAATCGCTCGTACCATCCCGCGCCCTGAAGAAACGCGATCACCTCATCGGCACCCCCCGGTTCGACGAGTAGATCGACGTCGGAAGATGCACGCGGTGGGCGCAGGCCCAACTCGTCGGCGATTGGTCCTTTGATGACGAGGCTTCGTACGCCGAGGGAGGCGACGCCGTTCCATAGCCACGCAGTAGCGAGCTGGACGGCCGACGAACGGGAGAGCGAAATGGTTCCGGCTAGTCCGCGCTCGTCCGCCATGATTCGAGTCTAGCCAAGCGCCTCGAGGCGCTTCGCTCCGGCGACGATGACAAACTGGAGGAATCGTGCGTTGCCGAACAGCCAGGCCAGGGGAGCCAGAAGACGTGCGTGCCCACGGGTTGTCATGGAGTTGATGCCCTGCGCTCGTTCCACCGTGTAACCGGCTCCCTCGAACATCTCGACCATGGTCGCGCGGGTGAAGAACCGCACGTGGGTTCGGTCGAGCGTGCCTTCGTCCGTGTAGTCCCACCGCCCACGAAGGACCTTCAGCCAGATAGGCAGGAACTGGATGCTGGGGATGGATGCCACCACTCGGCCACCCGGAGCGAGGCGGGACTTCACCCCACTGACGGCGGTCCACGGATCCATCATGTGCTCGAGCACGTCGTTGAGCACGATACAGTCGAAAAGCTCCTCGGAGTGGGCCATCACCTCGGGAAAGTAGCCTTCGAGAACTTCGTCGTAGCCTGCGCTCCTGGCATCGGCTGCTTGCTCGGCGATCGGCTCGAGGCCCACGATCCTCACCGAGGGTCCGCGCTCACGCCGGATAGCGCGGCCGAATCCGCCCCGGGCGCATCCGATATCCAGGAATGATTGGGCCGACGCGGGCAGCAGCGGCAGCACCTCCGTGCGTTCGACGGCATCGTAGGAACTTTGCGGCAGGGACATGAATTCATCATGGTGCATGCTCGGCAACGAAGGTCGCCTTTTGCACGGCGCTCGTCATCGCGGCAGTTTGCGTGATTCAGCCGCCCATGCCGTGATGCCATGTGCGATATCCGCTGTGGCCAGTGCGATCTGATTCGCCACGGCCTCGTGCACGGCGCGAGGCCGCCGGAACGGGTCAGCAACGTCATCGAGATCACTCAGCCGCACTCGACTCCGGATGGCGGATAGTTCTCCGGAACGCTCGCGAATGAATGACGCAGCAGAGTCCGTATGTCGACCGTCAGTCGCCGGGGCCAGGGGTTCCAACGCGAGCAACTTCGCGAACTCGACGAGAGTGAATGCTCGCCGCAACAGCCGGGGGTACCGGTGAACGATCTCATCGCGTTGCATCCTGCTCATGGCGAGAATGACGTCAGCACGCTCGGCAATCTCGGCGGTCAGGGCACGCCCAGCGGCCCCGGCGGGTTCCCCACCCAGCTGCGCTGAAAGCTCTGCGGGGATGCTGTCCATCGGCGAGCCCACGACGGCCTGCAATCCCGCACTCGCGACTTCGATACTGTCCTGGAGCCCGGCGCGGGAGACTTGCGCCCTCAGCAACTGCTCGGCGAGGGGCGATCTGCAGATGTTCCCGGTGCACACGGTGAGTATCGAAAAGGGAGGGCTCTCTTCGTTCCGGTTCGTATGCATTGCGCTCAGCGGTTGACCTCGGCGCCGGCGCCGCCTTTCATGAGGTCCTCGAAGCTGAACTGCTGTTCCGACAGATCGACAGGCAACTCATGTGCCGTGCCGCGCGCGTCGGTGGTTCGTCGTCCGGCGTGGTGCTCGACCCCATCGGGAGACAGCTTCGGAGCGTCGTCGCGCGCGCTGTACTCGCCCTTGTACTGGTAGCCGTAGTAGCCTCCGCCTGCGCCGCGTCGCGGCACCCGATTGAGAATCACACCGAGCGGATGCCCATTGACGCGCGCAAGATTCTGCAGCGACTTGTCCAGGGCGTCGACGGTCGTCTTGCCGGCGGATGCGACGATCAACGCACCGTCACTGCGAGCCGTGAGGATCGCCGCATCCGTGACAGGGATGAGCGGGGGCGCGTCGACGAGCACGATCGCTTGTTTCGACAACTCGAGCAGGAGTGCGTGCATCGCGTTGGAACCCAGCAGTTCGCTCGGGTTCGGTGGGAGGGCCCCAGCGCCCATCACCAGGAGCTTGCCGGTTTCGCCCCAGGGCTGCAGCACCTGCTGGACCTCGGCACGCCCGATCAACACGTCAGTCAAACCCACACCCGGCAGCAGGTTGAATGCCTTCGCGACGGTCGGTCGACGAAGATCGCCGTCCACGACGATCACCCGCTGCCCGGATGCGGCGATCGTTACAGCGAGATTGGCCGTCAGCGTGGACTTTCCTTCTCCCGGCAGCGAGCTGGTCACCACAATCACCCTGGGAGGATTGTCGATGTCCATGAATTGCAGGTTGGTACGCAATTCGCGCATCGCCTCGGCCACGGCGTCGTCGTCGCTTGTCCTCGAACCGTAGGCGAGATCCGACGCGTGTTCCACCAGGCGGTTCGTGTCGCTGAAATTGCGATCGAAGGGAATCGTGCCGACGACTGCCAGCCCGAATTCCTTCTCAATGGTGTCCGTCGAGCGGATACGACGGTCGAGCACATTGCGAATGAAACCGTAGGCGACCCCGACAATGAGTCCGAGCAACAGGCCGATGGCGATGGCGAGGCGCGTGTTCGGTGAACTCGGCGTGGTCGGCAATACTGCAGAGTCCAGGGTCTGCAGTTTCACGATCGATTCGGTTGGCGGTGTGACCGGAGTCGCGGTTCCGTCGGTGGGTGCTGGTGTCGTGGTCGCGGCCCCCGCGTTCTCGAGTGTTGTGACCTGGGCGATCATCCCCGCGATCCACGTTTCGGCGAGATCCCGTGACTCTTCCGGCGTCGGACCTTCGGCAGTGACTTCGAGCACCGCAGTGTCATTCGGATTCGTCACGGAGATCCGAGCGATGAGCTCCTCGGGCGTCGCACTCAGACTGAGCTTGTCGATGGCGAACTGCGCGACGCTGCGGGATTCCGCAACGTTCAGATACGACTTGACCCGCGATTTTGCGTAGTTGTCCCCGACCAACGCCGAGCCGAGATCGCCGCTCACGCCGGTGGTGATGATCGCGCTCGCGTTTGCGGCGTAGACCTTTGGCTGGATTAGGGCCCACCCGAACGCTGAAGCGCCGCCCACTAACGTGAAAAGGACGATCGCGATCCAATGTGCGCGGAGTATGCGCAGGTATCCGGACAGTTCCACGGTGGCCTCCCCATATCTTCGTGTTCTCGCGCGAGCCTCAGACCTGTCATGTTACCTGCAGTAGTCGAATCGCCCCGCTGTTGGGAATGTGAGCAGTTTTCTGGCGTTGCCCGCGTGGGGCTTTACATCGTTTGATCTAGGACCATAGACTGCGGTGCAAGCTTGACGGACACGACGCGGGGTCGTGACTTGAAATGTCTAGGAATGTCTAGGGGTGGACTATGCACAACGTCGAACAGCAAGACGGCGCTTCCTTCGGTCGAATCAGTGACGGCAAGGTTTCGCGTCGCACCGTGGCGAAGATGGCCGCGTGGTCGGTGCCAGTGCTCGCGGTCGCGGTCGCCTCACCGGCAGAAGCAGCTTCACTGAACTGGGACGTGGCGGTCACCGCCAACTGCAGCAACAACTACGACTTGGGCGTCCTGCAGGGCCTGCTCAATGGTGTCGGTCTTGGTCTCTCCATCGGCCTAGTGCAGACCGCGCTCGGTCTGCTCGGCCTCACCCCTGGCGCGGTTCGCACATTCACGATCACGGCTACGGCTGGCGTCGTCCCAGCTGGCACCCAGTTCACGCTCAGCAACGCCGGGCTACTGACCGCGAACCTTGTCGGCATCAGCGGCTTTGCGGCGCTGACCGTTGCGAACATCCTGGTGATTAACGCGGGGACAACCACAATCACAACGGCCGTGGACATGCCCCAGGGCACCTCGGTGACCCTGGACCTGTTCAAGGCGCTCGTGGATGTTGGGGCCATCTCGACCATCTCCCTTTCGCTCGTCGGAAACGACAACCCCGTCGGCGTCGAGGTGGGCGCCGATTCCGCCTCGATCTCGACACTGGTGGGCGCTTCGGTCAATCTCGGCACCCTTGGACTTGGCCTCCCGGGGCTCAGCGGGCTGACCCTCGCCGTCCAGGTCTGCTCCGCCTGATCTGCACTCAGCAAGTGTGAGTACCTTCAGCCTCGTCGCGATCGATGTCGCGACGGGGCTGATTGCTGTCGTGCTGCTGGCATCCGGCATCGCCAAGGTTCGCACGCCGGGGCGTACGGTCGACGCGATGGCAGCACTCGGTGTTCCGGGTTTCTTCCGCCGTGGCTGGATCGCTGCGCTGCTCCCGGTCGTCGAGATCGTGGTCGGTGGTGTGCTCCTTCTCGCGCCCGGTCTGCTCCGTCTTCTCGCCGCACTCGCGGCCACAGTGATGATGCTCGTGTTCATTGCGCTCATCGGCAAGGTCGTTGCGTCAGGTGAGGACGTCTCGTGCGAGTGCTTCGGTGCACTCTCGCGCGACCCTGTCGACCGGTGGACCCTGGTGCGAAACGTGCTCCTTCTTGTTGCCTCGGCCGTCGCCGCGTGCGCAGGCACCGACGGTTCAAGCCTGGTCCTGTCATTGCCGTCGAGATCCGGTACGGAACTCGCGCTGCTTGTGACGACTGGTCTCGCCGTCCTCGCTGTCGCCGTTCTCGGCACCCTCGTGCTCGCCACGCGCAGGCAGCTTCGCCGCGCTCGCGAGGTCGGCAGCGCAGCTCATGAGCAGGGTGAGCCGATCACCGGCACGCCCGTGCCGCCGCTGGAGCTCGTCGACTCCCGCGGCGTCACGGTAACACTCCCCCGTCTCGGAGGTGGGCGCGCGGTGCTTCTGTTGTTCGTGAGGACCGGGTGCGGTAATTGCGGGCCGGTCGCCCGTGCGTTCCCCGAGTGGCAGGAGCGCCTCGGCGAGTCCGTCCTGATCGTCGCGGCGACTTCGTCGGATCCGAATGAGATGGCGACCGACTACCCCGAGTACGGCGAGTCCCTGCGGTTCGGTTCGCTGGCAGTACGAAGCGCGATAGGTGTGCGGATGGTGCCATGTGCGGTCGTTCTGGGCTCGAATGGGTTGATCGCCTCGGAGATCGTGGAGGGCTCCGCCGCGATCGACGCCCTAGTCGGTGGACTCGAGCAGGCTATCCGCGTGGCCTCGCCATCGTGATGCGCCTTGCCCTTCGTGCGCTCGGGATCGAGGTGGTCGTAGAAGTGGAAGGTCTCTCCGCGGCGCAGTTCGATGAACTCGCTCGCTCATGGGGAGGGACTTCGGTCGATCAGCCGGGGCAGTCTGCCGTGGTGATCAGGGCACGGTTGGGCGACTGGGGTGACGGCGACGATTTCGGCGCGGACACCTTCGAACGGTTTGCGGACCGGGTCAGCACTCATGTGACTCTGCGCGCGATCGTCGCCCGAAAGCATGACCTCGTCATGCTCCACGCTGGTGCGGTCGCCGACCCTGCGACCGGCGCCGTCGTGGCCTTCCTAGGGCCGTCAGGCCGAGGGAAGACCACGGCATCCATCGCGCTCGGGCCGCACTTCTCCTACGTTACGGACGAGACGGTCGGGATCCAGGACGACCTGGTCGTCGTGCCGTACCGAAAGCCGCTCTCGATGAAGCGCGATGGCGTGCGCTGGAAGGCCCAGGTTGCGCCTGGCGACCTGGGGCTGCTGCCGTTACCTGATGCACCGCTGCGACTGGCTCGTATCTTGTTGCTCGACCGAGATCCGGAGTATCCGGCGGATGC
The DNA here is from genome assembly GCA_040002655.1 of Rhodoglobus sp. Taxonomy (GTDB): domain Bacteria; phylum Actinomycetota; class Actinomycetes; order Actinomycetales; family Microbacteriaceae; genus Rhodoglobus. The sequence goes on from JBDUEC010000007.1 coordinate 14,527, forward strand.
CCCGCCGAAAGTCGAAGCGGTCGGCCTCGCGGAAGCGATGGGCGAACTGGTGCCACAGATCAGCTATCTGACTGAGCGCGCCGCACCGCTGCATCGGCTGCGCGACCTGGTCGCGGCCAGCGGCGGCCTCCTCAGAGTGACCTATCGGGAGGCTCACACGCTCGTGCCGATCGTGGCAGATCTGATGGCTCGTCCCGCAGAGCCGTTCGGCCCGCCCGCCCTCGAAGTGCCCGTATCTGGGAAGGGGCCGATCACCCGCACGGCGGTCACGGACTCCATCGCGGATGGGGATGCCCAGGTTGTGCTGGCCGACGGAACGGTGCGCGTGCTCACCGGAATCGCCCCGACGCTGTGGCGAGCCTTGCCGGCCGAGCGAGAGAGCCTGGTCGCGGCTGTCGTCGCAGAGCATGGGTTGCCACCTGACGGCGACGCCGGCGAGCTCATCGCCGCCGTGATCGCCGAGCTTGAGGCCATCGGTCTGGTCGCCATCGCGAATGGGCACCTCAATGAGTGAGGGGCCCGAAGTAGACGGAGTCACCAGCGGCGGATCGCGCATCTACGGCGTGGACGCTGCACGCGGGATCGCGATCGTTGCCATGTTCATGGCGCATGCTCTCCCGCACGACGACGTGGTCTCGCAGGTGCTGCACTTCGGCGTCGACCAAGCACGAGCTCAGGCGATGTTCGCCGTGCTGGACGGGCTCGCGCTCGGGCTCCTGACCGGAGGAGGCTCGGTGGCCGCGCTCGCGCGACGGACGAGCCAGAGACGCGGGATCTTGATCCGCGGGGTCTTCCTCATCGCGCTCGGCCTCACGCTCAGCACCCTCGGCTCGAGAGTCGCGGTCATCCTCGACTATTACGGCATTTACTTCTTGCTCGTCCTGCCGATGCTGTACCTGTCCGTACGATGGCTGCTCATAGCCGCGGCGGCGTTCACGGCGCTGGGCCCGTTCGTGAGTGAGTTTATGCGGCAGGCGCCCCAGGAGCTGATCGACGAAAACAGCCCCATCATGCTCGTCACGAAGTGGCTGTTCACCGGCACCTATCCCGCATGTATGTGGCTCGGCTTCGTGCTCGCGGGGCTGGCGGTAGCGCGCCTCGACATTACCTCTCGTCGCACGCAGGCGCTGCTGGCCGTGGTCGGTCTCGGCGTGATGGTCGGGGGCTACAGCGGGCATCTGGTCGCGCGCGACCTGGCTTGGAGTTATGACACTGCCCTCCTGCATCTGGGCTCGACTGGGCTCATCGTTGCTGCGATCGCCGCGCTCGTCTTCTTGACGACGACCGGTCGTTTCCGTCGAGCGGTGAAGGGCATCCTGTTCCCCATGGCCGCGATGGGCGCCATTCCCATCACGGTGTATACCCTCCATGTGATCTACCTGGCGGTGCTTACCACGATCGGCCTGCGACCCTCGTGGTCGATGTTCGTGACACTCGTGCTCGGCAGTGCCATCTTTGCGAGCCTCTGGGTGCTGTTCGTGGGCAAGGGTCCACTCGAGCGCGTCGTGCGCTGGATGATGGGTACCCCAGCGACACCCGTCCGGTGGGTGTGAGCCGGATAGGCTGCTTCCCATGAGCAGCCGACGGCGGTCCCCTCGGGTCTTCCACTCGGCCGGCCACTGGATTCGGGAAAACCCGGTCGAGACCGGCCTCGTGGTCGTGCTCATCGCCTTTTCGTTCCTGATTCCGGCGCTCATGACATTGCAGGCTGCGCGCGATGCGCAGGTCGTTGCGAGCTACGCCGCGGTGTCCACTCCGTCGCCGACTCCGATGCCGATCGCACCGCCGAGGGCCGCTCCGCAGCGCATTACGATCATCGGAGACGCTTTCACTGCGGGGTCCGCGGTGAACTCGGGGCCCGCGACGACGTGGCCGGCGGTGGTCGCGGCCCAATTGGGACTGCCCGAAACGGTAATCGCGGGCGCGGGGATGGGCTACGCCATCGCCGACGCGTCGGGGCGTTCATTCGAAACAGCGGCGGCGCAGGTTTCCTCCCACAGTGGGGTAGTGGTGGTTTTCGGTAGCGTGGACGATCCCGACGACCCCGCGGCCGTCGGCGCGGGCGTCCAGGCTGTGATTGCGGCGATTCGCGAGCGCGCCCCTGGCGCCGCCATCATCCTGGTCGGGCCGGCATGGGCCGGTACGGACGTGCCCGATCGCGTGGTTCAGAACCAGCAAGCGGAACAGACGGTGGCCGCGGCAGCTGCGATGATCTTCGTTGATCCTCTCGCCCAGGGGTGGTTCTCGGCGGACCCGAGCCTCATCGGCAGCGACGGCACCTATCCGACCGACGCCGGTCACGCGGCCATTGCCGCCAGATTGCTCCCCCTCATCCAGCAATCCCTTCCCGCACGCTGATTGCTGTCGCCTGGTCGCTCCGTCGGCGGGTAGTTTTGAGCCGTGACTGAGAGTAATCCGAGAGGTCCGCGATCGCGCATCCGCAGGATCGTGGGCGGATTCTGGTTCAACCTGTTCGCCGCGATAGTTGTAGTGGCGCTCGTGCAGACCTTCTTCGTCAAGCTCTACTCGGTCCCCTCAGGTTCGATGGAGCAAACGCTGCAGGTGAACGACCGGATCCTCGTGAATCGCGTGCAGTACGGGTTCTCCGACCCGAAGCCCGGCGATGTGATCGTCTTCAACGCATCCGACGCCTGGGAGAAGGAATCACCCGACCCCACCAACCCGCTGAGCTACGCGCTCAAGTGGCTGGGCGGTGTCGTCGGCATCGGGCCAACGCTCGAGCACACGCTCGTCAAGCGAATTGTCGCGGGGCCAGGGCAGCGTGTGTCTTGCTGCGATGCCGCGGGAAACATCGAAGTCGACGGAAAGTCGCTCGACGAGACGTACGCATTCGAGAACCTTCCCTTCGTTCCAGGTGCTCTCGATTGCGAATCGATACAGATATCGGCTCGGTGCTTCGGTGATTACACGGTTCCGGACGGCAAGTACCTGGTCCTGGGCGACCATCGATCCAACTCGAACGATTCAGTAGCCGCATGCCGCGGCGGACCAGTCACCGAAGCGTGCGTCAAGCTCGTCAACCGCGATGACATCATTGGGCGTGCGTTTGCCGTCGCCCTGCCGCCGTGGCACTGGCGGGGACTCTGACCGAGTCCTGCCGAATCAGGGCGCTTGGGGGGCAGTGGCTTGCAGAACCTGTGCGAGTCCTTCCCGGTAGCCCCTGAGGCGTTCCCTGAACTCGTCGTGGCTGTCGCGCCGGCTGATACGACGCGCGATCGTCCACGCGAGAATGTACGCGTATCCCAAGGGCCGAGTTCGAGGGGATGAATTTCGCCGCAGGAGCAACACCCAGTTGCGAGACATCCAGTGCAGGGTGAACGTCGAGTTCGAGCCACCGGTGAGGCTGCTGGCCTTGTGCAGGATGGAGATCCGCGCGTCCAACAGGTAGCGGATTCCGCCGCGGCGGGCGCGGATCGAAAAGTCGATGTCCTCGAAATACACGAAGTATTCTTCGTCAAGAAGGCCAATCGTTCGAAAGACCGAGGCATGCACGAGTAGGCAACACGCTGGTGCAAATCCCGTCCATCGTGCTGCGCTCGCAATCGTGGACGACTGGCGTCCGAAAAACTCGTGTACGGGGCGGAACGCCAGCGCCGGTCCTCTCAGGTGTCCACCGGCATACCAAACGGTGCCGGCCGGCGTCTCGGCCTCAATGAGCGGTGACACGACACGCGCGTCGTTCGCTGCGGCGCTCGCTGCCAACTGCGACAGGGTCGAGGCGGGAAGCACCGTGTCGTTGTTGAGGAGAAGGACCCATTCGCACCCGTCGGAAATTGCTGTGCGGATGCCCTGGTTGGTGGCTTTCGCAAACCCACGATTCTCCGCATTTCGAATGACGACGGTCGAAAACGCTCGGGGTGGCGCGAGCTGCGCGAGCGTGGTGTCCTCGGAATCGTTGTCCACGGCGTATAGCCTGAAGTCGGAGTGGGTTTGGTTGCCTAGGCTTTCAAGGAAGTCGTCGATAACCGCCGCACTGTTGAAGGTGACCGTGACAATGCCTATCGTGCTCCGCGCGGTCATTGAGGTCCTCCTCAGCCGAGGCTAGTCGATCAGGGTTGAGCGGTCGTTCACTCGGGAAGCGAGGATCCGATGGAAGCGAGCGAGAGCCGGTTGGTCCTCGTCGTTCGCAATTCCACTGCAAACGCAGCCAGGGCGTTGTCGGGCAGCCTCGTCAGTGCCGTGCTTCCGCTCATCCTCGCAGTGATCCTTGCCCGTGCGGAGTTCGCGGTGTGGGCCGTTGTATTCGGAATTGCGTCGTATGTGCTCTACCTCGATTTTGGTATTCCCACGTCGCTGCAGGCGCTGGTTGCACGGCACGACAAGGCGGGGGACGCACCGGCGGCCATCCGGGTCGTGAAGTCGGGCATTGCGATCGTGATGCTGGTGGCAGCGCTCGTTTGTGCGGTCGGCGTGCTCGTCGGGGTGCTCTACGGGCAGATCTTCCCCGATACGCCGCCCGAGCTGGTGGGGACAGCTTCGCTCACTCTTCTGGTGATTCTGGTCGGACAGATTGCCAACCTCATCTCGGCCGTGGTCAGCGGCTACTACGCGGGCCTGCAGCGCAGCGCAGAACCAACGAGAATCCTGGTGCCGGCGCGCGTCGTTGCAATCGTCGCCGCTGTGGCCATTGCTTTGGCTCACGGCGACTTACCGATCGTGGCGGTGGGCTATTCCGTTCCGCTTGTCGCGGCGGCCGTTGTTATCTTCGCTCAATTCACCCGTGAGGCGAAGGCGACTCCGCCTGGCCCAGTCAATGCTCACCACACGTCACCCACGTCGCTCATCCGGTTCTCCGGAACGCTGGTTCTGTGGAACATCTGCCTGCTCCTCATCTCGGGGACCGGCCTCGTGGTTGTCGGACGAGTGGACTACGAGTTCGTCGGGGCATATTCGATTGCGACAATCTTTGCCGTCGGGATATCCACACTTGACGGCGCCCTGATCGCCTCACTCATTCCCGAGCTCGGTCGAGCGGATGTCGACAATGATCGCGAACGCCTCGCTGCTGTCGTGGTTCGAGCCAGCAGGTTGAATTCGCGATTTGCCTTCCTGCTCGCGGCCGGCGTCGCAGCCCTCGCTCCATTGATCGTCGTGATCCTCGTCCACCCTGACCAGCGGCCGCTCGCAGCCACGCTGATCGCGTGCCTCGCGTTGACTGCTGCCGTGCGTCTCGTTGGAGCCCCAGCTGCCCTCGCCTTCATTGCCACGAACACTCATCGCAAGGTGCTCTGGCCGCCTGTGGTCGAGACCGTCACCAGCGTTGGATTGGCGATCCTGTTTGGAATTCACTGGGGAGCGATCGGGGTGGCGCTGGCCGGGCTCGCAGGAGCAAGCGGCGGCCTCGTGCTTGCTCTGGTGGTATCGCCTCGCCTGACCGGAGCCTTTGACCCGGCCGCCGCACGTCTCGTTCTCAACGCGCTCCTCCTCCCGGCTCTTCCGTTCCTGCCCTTTGCGGGAATTGCAATCGTTGTCTCGGTGACCGCCTCCTGGACGTCGGTGTTCGGCATCGTGGCGGTCGTCATCGGATTCATCGTCAGCCTTGCGTTGCTGTGGGTATTGGCGGGTTCAGCGGACCGGGCCAGTGTGGCCAAGCTCATGCACCGCGCGCGACCGGTAAACTCAACCCGTGAATAGACCCGTCGATGTCGCCCTCATCGGCGGCGGAATCATGAGTGCCACACTGGGTGCCCTGCTCAAGCAGCTGCAACCGGACTGGGACATCCAGATCTACGAACGCCTCGGCGACATCGCCCAGGAGAGTTCCAATCCCTGGAACAACGCGGGCACTGGGCATTCCGCGCTGTGCGAGCTCAACTACACGCCGGAGCGCGCCGACGGGTCGATCGACATCGCCAGCGCGGTCAAGGTCAACGAGCAGTTCCAGGTCTCCCGCCAGTTCTGGTCGCATCTGGTCACATCGGGTGCGCTGCCCGACCCGAAGGCGTTCATCAACTCCACGCCGCACATGAGCTTCGTGTGGGGACAGGACAACGTCGACTACCTGCGCGCCCGCTTCGAGGCATTGAAGGACCACCCGCTGTTCCAGGGGATGGAATACAGCGAGGATGCCCGCGTCATCCGCTCCTGGGCGCCGCTGATGATCCCAGGGCGCAGCAAGTCACAGCCGATCGCGGCCACCAGGATCGAGTCTGGGACCGATGTGGATTTCGGTGCGCTGTCGCACGCTCTCATCACGAACCTCACCGCCCGGGGTGCAACCCTCAATACCGGTTACCTGGTCACGGGCCTGAAGAAGCAGCGCGACGGATCGTGGCGCATCAAGCTGCGTCACGACGTCGGCTACACTCCCGCGGCTCCGGTGAACGCGCGTTTCGTGTTCGTGGGAGCGGGCGGATACGCGCTCGGGCTACTGCAGAAGTCCGGTATCAAAGAGATCCGTGGCTTCGGCGGATTCCCGGTGAGCGGGGAATTCCTCCGCACCGACAACCCTGCGATTGTGGCAAAGCATGCCGCGAAGGTCTACGGCAAGGCTGCTGTCGGTTCGCCGCCGATGTCGGTGCCGCACCTGGACCTCCGCGTCGTGGATGGCGCCGGCAGCCTCATGTTCGGCCCATACGCGGGATTCAGCCCCAAGTTCTTGAAGACGGGCTCGCTCGTCGACCTGTTCGCCTCCATCCGTTGGCACAACCTCATCCCGATGGTCGCCGCCGGACTCGGCAACCTCGGACTGGTCAAGTACCTGGTCGGTCAATTGATCTCTCGCCCTGCGACGAAGTTCAAGGCGCTCGAGGAGTTCTACCCGGAGGGTAAGCCGGAGGACTGGTACCGCATCACGGCCGGCCAACGGGTGCAGGTCATCAAGAAGGACAAGAAGAAGCTCGGAGTGCTGCAGTTCGGCACAGAGGTCGTCTCCGCTGCCGACGGCTCCATCGCTGGGCTGCTGGGCGCATCCCCCGGGGCATCGACCGCGGTGCCGATCATGCTCGGCCTGATCGAGAAGTGCTTCCCCGATCGCATCGAAGGGTGGAAACCCGCCCTCGTCGACATGATCCCGACCTACGGTACGCAGCTCTCCGACGACCCGAAGTTGGCCGAGCGCACGCTGGCGCGCACGGCGAAGGTGCTGCAGATCCGCCCGTAGCCTCGCGCGATTCGGACATCCGGTTGACAGGGATTCGAACGTATGTTCGACTGTCGCTATGCGGTGGAGTGGCCAGGAACTGACGAGCGAAGAGACCTCCGCGCTGCCCGGGCTCGCAAAATTGTCGAACCTGGTGCGATCGGTCACCACCCCGGAATTCGCCGGCATCCGCTTCCACGAGGTGCTCGCGAAGAGTGCGCTCAACAAGGTCCCCGGCCAGAGTGGCATGCCCTTCGGCTGGACGGTCAACCCATATCGGGGTTGCAGCCATGGTTGTGTTTACTGTTTCGCCCGCAACACCCACACCTACCTCGATCTGGACTCCGGCAAAGACTTCGACAGCGAGATCATCGTCAAAGTCAACGTCGCCGAGGTGCTCGCGAAGGAACTCACCAAGCCATCCTGGGGCCACGAGCCGGTTGCCCTGGGTACGAACACCGACCCGTATCAGCGCGCCGAGGGGAGGTACCGACTGATGCCGGGCATCATCTCGGCTCTCGCCCAGAGTGGCACCTCGTTCAGCATCCTCACCAAAGGGTCCCTGCTCCGACGCGACCTTGACCTGCTCGCCGAAGCCAACGAGTTCGTTCCGGTCGACCTCGCCATGTCGATCGCGATCTACGACGATACGCTGCAACAGTCCGTGGAGCCGGGAACCCCGACCACCAAGTCCCGGCTCGACACCGTGCGCGCGGTTCGCGAGCATGGGCTCGACTGCTCGGTCTTCCTCATGCCGATCCTGCCGTACCTGACCGACACATCCGCTCACCTCGACAACGCGATGCGCCAGATTCGGGATGCCGGAGGCACCTCGGTGCTCTACACCGCTCTGCACCTGCGCCCTGGTGCCCGCGAGTGGTACCTGCAATGGCTTGAACGCGAGCACCCCGAGTTGCTTCCCGCCTACCTGCAGATGTACCGGACGGGGTCGTACCCGCCCAAGGCTTACCGGCAGTGGTTGGCCGCCAAGATCAAGCCGATCATCCGGTCGTATGGTCTCGAGCGCGGCACAATGAACCCGACCACGGGCTCCGTGCGTCACGCAGCCCTGGGGAGGGTACGCGGACTCATTGCAGAGGAATCACCCATCGCCCCGCCGGCACTCACCCTGTTCTAATCCTGCGCGCTGAAATGTCGCCCTTGTGGGGGTAATCACGCAACGCAATCGGCACAATCGCACGTCTACGCGGGAATCGTGCGTTTGCCGGGGTACAAATGGCGAAAACCGGGTGACATAATATGAGTCGCTGACTGACCGGAGGAGGGTCCACGTGTCGCTGGGCCTGCCGGGTCATCTTCGACCGCAGAGCATCGGCCGAGCGTTCGCCCGGGGCTCGCACGTCGTGAGTCTCATCTGCTTGCTCGCCGCGATCGGAATCGTGGCGTCGGTGCAGTCCGCGCACCCCGAGTACATCCTGTGGCCGGCCATCCTCGCCCTCGCCCCCATGTTGGTCGTGCTGTGGCTGCTCGACCGATTCCGCACCCGGTTCTTCTCGGCAGCGTACGTCGTCATCGGCGGAGCCTCCATCTACTGGTACGCACTCACTGTGATGTCCGAGTACCCCCTCAAGGGAACCGATGCCTTCGTGCTGAGCATGCCGCGGGTCGCCCTGCTGCTCGTGGGTGGCTCTGGGCTCGGCATTCTCTCCGCGATCGTGTGGAGCGTGATCGCACTGGCGGTGGCCGAGACTGTGCTGATCATCGCCGCGCTTCAGACCGACATCCCGATTCACACGGACAGCCTCAGCCTGGTCGTGCTCGGCCTCGTGATCCTCACGCTGCTGCTCATGCGCATGGCGCAGTGGCGAACCCGGCACGTCCAACCCGATCTACATCGAGCCGCCAGGGACGAGCAACTTGCCGCCATGCGGTACACGATCGAGGGGAGAGCAGCCGCCGTAATGCACGACACGATCCTCGGTCACCTCGCCGCGATCGGTGCGGCGCCCAGCGGACCGATCGGGCGTGAACTGCAGGCCCAGATCGAGCGGGATCTCGAGATCGTGGTCGGGGAGGAATGGCTCGCCGACCCGTCATCCACAGTGGATGCGCAGGCCAGGAACGAGTGGCAGCACAATCCGCTCTACGGCGTGGTCCAGGAGACGCGGCAACTGGGGCTCCAGGTCGAACTGAGCGGCGATATCCCGGCGCTCGCCAGGCTGGACTCGGCAGCCGCCCTGGCGCTTGCTCTGGCGGCCAAGCAGTGCCTCGTCAATGTGCTGAAGCACTCCGGTACCGATTCGGCAGAGGCCGTTGTGTATGGTCTCGACGCGGGTGTCACAGTCATGATCATTGACACCGGTAGGGGCTTCTCCGAAGCGGACACCGGATCCGACCGGCTCGGCCTTCGCCATTCGGTGCGCAAGCGAATTGAGGATGTCGGGGGAACAGTGCAGGTCTGGTCGACGATCGGACGTGGCACCTCCGTGGTCATCAGCGTGCCCACCGACTCCGAGGCGGCGGTGCGCCCCTCATGACCCACCGCGAGCGCACCCTGCAGCAACTCGACCCGCTCGGCGGGATGGCGGTGCGCACGATCACGATCCTAGGCGCGATCGGCATCGTCATCTTCGCGATCGCCCAGACGTTCGCGAACGCCAGGGACATCGACTTCGTCGGCCTCGCCATCGTCGCGATTGTGGTGGTTGCTGCCTGCGCCGCCGTTCTCATCTACAGTTCGAGTCCGCTGCGCGCCCCGATGAATCGCACCGTGCACTTGCTGGCGATGGGGCTGGCGATGCTCGCGCTCGTGCTGAATGCCGGGTCGATGTGGCGCAGCAATGAGCTCATCCAGGATGACTGGGGCCCGTCGGTCGTCGGGGTGGTGAGCCTCGTGCTCGCCGTGTACCGGCCGGCGCGCGAACTCGCTGTGGTCGGCTCATTCGCCGCCCTGTTCACCGGATTTCTCGCGCTGCTCCAGGTGCACTCGCTGCAGTCGCCGGTGCCGCCGTTCGTCTTCGTCATCGTCGCCGTCACCCCGGTGCTTGCCCTGTCCCTGGCCGGAGCCATGTTCGTGCGAGTGAGCGTGACAACACTCGTGCGCTGGCAGTCGCGGGCTGACAGGGCCGCTCGTCGACTGGCCGACCGCAGCGTCGAGGGGATCGCGCGCTCGGTGCAGCAAGACAGGGTCACCATCCTGAATCGTGACGTGGTGCCGTTCTTCGCGGAGGTGCTCACGCGGGCCAGCATCACCGACGAGGACCGCGCGCGGGCGTCCCAGATAGCCGACTCCATCCGCCGCGTCATGGTCGCGGATGTCGACCGCTCCTGGCTCGATGTGGTCGTCGAGCAGGCGGCCGGCGCGCGTGACCGTCCCGGCGCTGAGGCAGTGCAGGATCCGGAGCGGCTCGCGAGCGCGATGAACACCGACCAGCGCACGGCGACCCGCGCGATGATCGTCACCCTCTTCGAGCACCAGGGGTTCGACCCAGACGGGTTTGACGTGACCATCGAGCGCGATGGCGACGAGGTCGTGGGCACCATCCGAGCCGACGTGATCCGCGGGACCACCACTGTGCGCAGCGACCTCGCTCCCTACCTTGCAGTTTTCCGGGTGCTGTTCCGCGACCTGGAGATCGACTACTCCGCATCGACCGTGAGGATAAGATTCGCCTATGACCGGCAGTAGCGCGTACCCGGGCGTCACCGTCGGCTCCGACGACGTACCCGCGAATCGGATCCGGCTTGCGATCCTGGACGACCACGAAGTGCTGCTCGACAGCCTGAGCAGCTGGATCTCGGTGAACGCGCCCGACTTCGACCTCGTGCTGAGTGCGAGCACCTGGTTGCAGCTCGTGCACAGTGCGAACTTCCCGACCGATCTCGTCTTCCTGGACTTCCAGCTGAAGGAGCCCGTCTCGATTGAAGCCAGGGTGCGCACGTGCCGAGCAGCCGGTGCGAAGGTCGTCGTGCTGTCGAGCCTGGATACGCGGGAGTCGAGGGAGCGCGCCCTGGACTCGGGGGCATCCGCCTTCCTGGCGAAGTCGCTGTCGATGAACGAGGTCATGAACGCAGCGCGGTCGATCATGGGCGTGACCCAGAGCGAGTCGGCCCAGCGCGACTGGCGCCCGCTGCCAGTGGGTGCCGCTACCCCGCAGGTGCGTCCGAAGCTGAGCGCCGGCGAGGTCGAGGCCTTCCGCCTGTATGTCTCCGGGTTCAGCACGACCGAGGTGGCGCTCGGCATGAACGTGCAGTATGAGACCGCCAAAACCTACCTCCGTCGGGTGCGCAGCAAGTACGCGAAGGTGGGCCGACCCGCCAGCACAAAGGCGGAACTGATCCGTCGCGCGGCAGAAGATGGTTACCTGAGCTAGTGAGCAAACTGTATTTCCGCTACGGAGCGATGAACAGCGGCAAGACGACGGCGCTGTTGCAGGCCGCCTTCAACTACGAGGAGCGCGGCCAGCAGGTGCTGCTCGCCAAGCCCCAGATCGACACGAAGGGCCAGGCCGAGATCGTCTCACGGCTGGGTCTCTCCCGCCCCGTCGACTTCACGGTCGGTCCGGATGAGGACATCTACGCGATTTTCGCTGCGGAACGAGCCAGGGTGCTTCGCGAGACCGGACTGCCCGTGAGCTGCCTGCTCGTGGATGAAGCCCAGTTCTTCACCGAACCGCAGGTGGACGACCTGTTGCGGATAGCCATCATCGAGGGCGTGCCGGTGCTGGCCTACGGCATTCGCACCGACTTCCAGACGGTCGCGTTCCCGGGATCCCGGCGCCTGCTCGAAGTGGCGCACTCGCTTGAGGAACTCAAGACGATCTGCCGGTGCGGTCGCAAAGCGATGTTCAACGCACGCAAGATCGGCGACCGGTTCATTTTCGACGGCGACCAGATCGCGATCGACGGCGTGGATGTGACCTACGAGTCACTCTGCGGATCGTGCTACCTCGAGGAGAGTGGCGGTGTGTTGAACAACGGCTGGCGACCGAAGGCGGACTTCAGCTATCGCTCGGCGCCCGATGCGGACTTCATGTAGGTGTTCGCTGCCTTCCGCGGCTCCCGTGCTTGCCACCCCGACCCCGAGGATCGGACGGCTTCCACGTGATTGACTGTGCAGGTGACGATCGCCGAGCCCTCCCGCAGAGAGATGAGTCGGGCACGACGATCGAAGATGAGCTCTCGCCGGCGCTGGATCACGGCATCGCTGGTGGCCTTGGCCGTCATCCTCGTCTTCAGCGCAGTCTGGGTCGGAGTACGAGGGACCTTCGCCAAGGGTGAACTCGAGGCGGCGATGGCCGAGGTGCCGACGATGAAGAGCCAGCTTCTCTCGGGAGACCTTCATGGGGCACGCACAACCATTGCTACCGTTGCCCATCACCTCGAAGAAACCCACCAACTGACGAGCGATCCGGTCTGGCGTGCAGCCGAGTGGTTTCCATTTCTCGGGAAGAACCTCACGGCCGTTCGCGAGTTGGCCGAAGTCGGCGCATCCCTGTCGGACAATGCTCTGGTGCCGATCGGCGGACTGGCGGACAGTCTCGACCCCGCGGCCCTCAAGCCCGTCGACGGCCAGCTGGACGTGAAGAAGCTCGCGGATGCGGTGCCAATCGTTCAGGCGGCGGCAAAGAACATCTCGACTGACCTGGCCGTGGTAAAAGCCATAGACGTCCAGGGCGCAGTGCAACAGGTGGTCGATGCCCAGATGAAGCTGTCCTCGATGCTCACCACGGCGGCGCCCCTCGCCAACCAGGCCGCCGACGCCATAGCGGCGGTGCCGGGGCTGCTGGGGGCCGATGGCCCGCGAAACTATCTCGTCGTGTTCCAGAACAATGCGGAGGCCCGATCCCTCGGGGGACATGCGGGATCAATGGCACTGATATCCGCCATCGATGGGAAGATCGCCCTGGTCAAGCAGGGCAACGTGCACGATTTTCCAACCTACGCCAGCCCCATCGTCCCGATACCGTCCGACGCCTTGCAGCTGTGGGGCGATGGGATTGCGACCAACGCGTCGAACATCACAGAGCTCCCTCGGCTTGACCTGTCTGCGGAAACGGCCCGACAGTTCTGGAATCTCACATTCGGGGTGCAAGCGGATGCCGTGATCTTTCTCGACCCGGTCGCGCTCGGCTATCTGCTCGCCGCGACGGGGCCAGTACAGGTGCCCACCGGCGACGAACTCACGTCGGCGAATGCTGCGCAGTTCCTGCTGAATGGCGTCTACCTCAAGTATCCGAACAGTGTCGATCAGGATGCGGTGCTTGACGCAACGACCACGCAGACCTTCGCCAGTATCGCGACGGGGAGTTTCGACCCGGTCAAACTGATCGAGGCGGCCGTGCAGTCCGGTAAGGATCACCGGCTCCTGGTGTGGAGCTTCGACGAACGTGAGCGGTCCGTGCTCGCGCGCACGCCATTTGACCTGGCTACGCCGGCGACCGACGACAAGAAGGCATCGTTCGGCATCTATGTTGCCGACAATCTGGGCTCGAAGATGACCTACTACATGAACCAGTCGGTTGCTCTGGGAACATCGCAGTGTTCGGCGGGGGGCAGCGAGTATCGGGTGGCGTTCACTGTGACGAACACCGTGCCGCCCGGCGCTGGAGCGGATCTTCCTGACTATGTCGCGGAGGGCGCAGAGGGCGCGTTCAGAATTCTGGTCACACTGTACGCACCGCCCGGCTCGACGGAGTTGAGCGCGGATGGAAACGCGTCGGAGTACGACCCCATCCGCGGAACCGACGGCGACTATCCGGCGATCCAGGTGCGACTGGTACTCGCTCCCGGCGAAACCAAGACGATCACTTTCGCGGCGCGCGCAGCGGATGACCTCAAGCGCGACCTAGATGCCTACGTGACGCCTCTGGCTACGCCAACTCCGATCGGTCCGCTGACTTTCACCTGCTGAGGCGACCGCGCGCTTAAACCGAGAAGGACCGCCACACTGGCGGTCCTTCTCAACTCATGTCGGGGTAGCGGGATTTGAACCCACGACCTCTTCGTCCCGAACGAAGCGCGCTACCAAGCTGCGCCACACCC
>JBDUEC010000008.1:0-27608 GCA_040002655.1 Rhodoglobus sp.
CGCGGGGCGGTAGCTCAGCTGGTTAGAGCAGCGGACTCATAATCCGTCGGTCACGGGTTCAAGTCCCGTCCGCCCTACCAAGACCCGACCCAAGACTTCCTGCCTGCGAGCAACCCAGCGGGTCTTTGTAGGGCGGACGGATCGCGAAGCTGTTGAGGGGCCCCCGCTGAGCAGTCCGGACTATTGCCAACCCTCAGTGGCGTTTCGCGGTCAACCGCAATAGGCCGGCGGCTCAGTAGGGGCGGGTTCAAGTCCCGTCCGACAAGCTCCACCATGTGGTCAGGCGGGCTTTCGCGAGCAACCGCAATCGGCCGGCGGCAGGATCGGCCTACGTGACTGTCACGATGTCGGCGCCGGGCTACGCGCCCTCCGCCGGGAGCGTGGAACTGTTCGGCAGGTAGCGCACGCACAGGCGCCACGTGACGCCGAATCCAGTCACAGCGCCCACTCCCTGCCGCGCTAGTCGGTTGTGCGCCCTCGGTCGTCGAACTCGCTCAGAAGGTACTTCGGCGCCTGCAAGCGCCAGGACTCGGTCACGAGCTCGACCAGATGCTCGGGGTCGATCGCGCCGAGCCGCACGATGATCTTCGGGCCGCCCCACTTCGTTTCCGACGCCGCGAACGCGTTCGGCCAGCCCTGTAGCAGGGCGAGCTTGTCGTCGTCGTCAGACACGGTCACTCCGATGCAGGGTTCCGACGACACGAGCGCGCGAATGTGCTCCGCCTCGCTCGGCCAGGGTATCGACTCCCAGGCGTAGGGCTTCCTGCGCACCAACCACGCGAGCCCGCCACCGGAGGGCTTTTCCTCACTGCCCGGCAGGTCGGCCGCGATGCGACTCACGTCATCAATCGTCGGCATTCCGCTCCAAGGCACCTCGCTGCAGGCGGCTGGCCCCGCCGAGCCCGAGCGGCGCGACGTCGTTGTTTGGCACGAACCCATTGTGATGCCTATCGCGGTCGTTTGCCGCGGCTCGACACGGCGTGATCTGCGCGTCCGGGGAGGCGGCGAACAGAAGTTACCGGCAGGGATGCCCCCTACTTTCGTCCAGCTTTGGCGGGTGCGCGGCTCAGCGCGCCGGCGCGCATCTCGGGAGCGCGGCCCGATGCAGCAGTAGCAGCCCACCGAACAACAACAGAGCGATCAGGCCCATCGCACCGCCCACGTCGGTTCCGGTTGCTGCGAGCACGGGAGCGGCCGCGGGTGCGACGGCCAGCGGAAGAATCTGGGACACGGCCGCTATCGGAGGGCCGTTGGTCGCTGTGATCGTGAAAGTCCAGGTACCGGCCTCGGTCGGCGTTCCCGAGATCGCCCCGGTGTCGGTGTCGAGCGACAGTCCGGTCGGCAAGGTTCCCGAGGTCACGTCGTAGTCGGGCGTCGGCGCTCCAGTGGCCGTCACATCGAATTCATAGGGTGTGCCGACGACCGCGTCCATGGGCAGGCCGGAGGTGAAGGCGGGGGTGTCGTCTTCACCGACAGTCCCGGGCGCGGAGCATCCCGTGGGCAGCGTGATGACGTTGCTATCCAGGGTCACGGCTGCGTTCTTGGCGAGCAGCCGACCGGTGATGGTCGCCCCCGTGGTTGCGGTGATGGACTGGTCGGCCATGACCGTGCCGACGAAGTCAGCGGTTGTGCCCAGGGTGGCGGAGCTGCCGATCTGCCAGAAGACGTTGCAAGCGGATGCGCCACCGCTGACGACAATATGGCTCGCCGATCCGACGATGAGTGTGCTGGCCGCCTGGAACACCCACACCGAGTTGGCGCTACCCGCCAGCGTGAGCGTGCCGTTGCTGTCCAACCGGAGGGCACCACCTGCGTACACGCCCGGCGTGAGCGAGAGCCCGGTGAGGTTGGCAAGCCCCGACGTCATGGGTGTCAGGCTCGCGGCCGCGTTGAAGGCCGTGTTCAGGTCGGTCTGCGCCTGGAGCGCGACAGCGTTTGCCGAATGCGTGACGCCGGTGAAGTTTCCGGGTGGAAACCCCGAGATGGATGTTCCCGGGCTCACCCCAACATCGCCGGTCGGGATCGCGATGTTGCCTGTGATCACCGTCGGCCCGGTGTTGGTGACGGCGCTGCCGCCGAGTACGCCGAAGGTCTGGGCGGTTCCCAGGTCGACGGGGCCGTCGATTGTGGTCGCGGCGTGCGCCGCCGACGAGCCGAGGAGCAACGCGGGCAGCGCGAGGAATATGCCAGCGATGGCTGCGATAAGTCGAAAACTGCGACTCGACTCGGCCATGAGACCCCTGCCTATGTTGGGACAGGTCTGTCAACTTAGACAATTCGTTCTACCCCGCTTGCCCAAAGGTATAGCACGATCTGAGCCCGAAAGATATGAATCCGGGTGAACGGGGGCGCGAGACGTGCGCGTCGCGTAGACGTGTCTCGCGTCAGAGTCAAGCCCGAGATCGTGGGCGCGACTCGTGCCTAAAGTGAGAGAACCATGAGAATCGCGCAGCTTGCCGTAGGGGATCGAAACTTCTACGTGCAGCCAGACGACGTCGAGTCCGTGCTGGCCGCCGCCGCCATCGCGCGTGAGCGTGGCGAGTGGCTGGACCTGCGCGACGCGGCGGGCAACCAGTTGCGTCTGCTGATCCCCAGCCAAGCGTTGCTCGTGCTCCAAGAATACGAGGTCGCGGAGTTCGAACCGGGCGAGGATCCGAACGACTGGGCGGCCTACGACACCGACTACGACCTCTGATTCAGCCGGGGTACTGAGTCGAGCAGTATCGAAGAAGCGCCGCCGGGTGGGGCGCGCTTAGCGTGATTGCTATGACATCCATTGAATCCATCACCCTCGAGGTGGCCGATACTCAGGCCGCCGAATCCTTCTACGCCGCGGCCTTCGGGCTCGGCAACCAGGTGCGCGTGCGTGCCTCTGATGCGCCGACATCCGGTTTCCGCGGGTTCAGCGTCTCACTCATCGTGTCGCAGCCGTCCACCGTGAGTGGCCTCATCGATTCCGCGGTCGCGGCGGGAGCCACGACGTTGAAACCGGTCGAGAAGGCGATCTGGGGCACCGGGGGAGTCGTGCAGGCTCCGGATGGCACCATCTGGAAGGTGGCAACATCCGCTAAGAAGGAGACCGGCCCTGCGACCCGTGCGATCGACAGCATCGTGGTGCTGCTTGCCGCGTCGGACGTGGCCGCGAGCAAGAAGTTCTACGTGGACCGCGGTCTCAAGGTGGGCAAGAGTTTCGGCAAGTACGTGGAGTTCGACATGCCCACGAGCCCGGTGCGCCTGGGGCTCTACTCGACGAAGGCGCTCGCGAAGGATGCCGGCGTCTCAACGGAGGGCACTGGTTCGCACCGCCTGGCGCTGAACAGCCCGGCCGGTCCGTTCACTGACCCGGACGGTTTCGTCTGGGAGAAGTGACTACGCCGCCAGAACCTGCCGGAGCCAGGCGGTTCCTTCGGGGCTGAAACCGTTCCAGTTGGCGGGCTTACCGCTGACCTCGATGGCGAACACGCGATCTGTGCCGCCGGTGAGTGCCAGCGCCTCGCCGATCACCTGGGCGGGCGTCTTCTCGGTGGAGATCCACGTCGTTTCGAGGAAGCGCCAATGCACCGAATACGACTTCAGGTATTCGTCGAGGCGCTGGTAGTTCTGCGGGGATGATGTGGGGTCGTAGGCGAGCAGAATTGTGCGCAACGGAGTCCTTTGCAATCTCGGGTGGAACTCGTGGGGATTGTTGGCGAGATTACCGCCTCGGGCGCTCGTGTCTCAGGTAGACGAGCCTGTCGCGCCGAAAACTCGTGGGCGGCTACGACGGGTGATCGCTTAGGCGTACTCAGGGCGACCGCCCACGGCGTAGGTAAGGGCGACGATGCCTGTTCCGAACACCCGGGAGTCGGTGAGGTCGAGCGCGAAGTCGGGGCCCCGCTCAGGGAACAGGCGTTTTCCTTCGCCAACGATGACCGGGAATTGGAGCAGATTCAACTCGTCGACGAGCTCGTTCTCGAGCAGCCAGCGTGCGAGCGCCGCACTGCCTACCACGAGCAGTTCGCCGCCAGCCACCGCTTTGAGTTCGCGCACGCGGGCCGCCACATCGCCGGAGACGACGGTGGTTTGTTCCCATGTCGGGGCGGTCACGGTGCTCGAGACCAGGTACTTCGGCTTCGAGCTGATCGCGTGGCCGAAGCCGTCGTCGTCGCTGCGGGCACCCCAGTACCTCTCGAACAGCCCGTATGTCTTCCTGCCAAGCAGGAAAGCGTCCGGTCGCCGCCAAGTGTCGAGGATGTACTGCACAGCCTCGCCGTCGTTGAGCGGGAGTGCCCAGCCGCCGCGCGTGAAGCCCGGGTCCATCTCCTCATTGTTGCCGCCGTTCGCCTGGGCGACGCCGTCGAGGGTGACCTGCAAGCTGACGGTGAGTTTCACGATTCGTTCCCTTTCGTCACGACCCATTGCCGCGCCGCGGCCGCCTGGTCAACGAGGGTGCCGTCCAAATCCAGTGCGACGAGAGGCATATCTCGACCCTAGTTCCCAACCGGGAAACGAGCCGATACCCGCAACCCGGTCCGTCACTGCAAACTAACCGGCTGGCGCCACCGCGGGCACGGCCGTCAGGTCGTAGACCTTCACGCCGCCCACGGTCTGTTTGGTGAAGCTCGCCTCCACCCAGTCCACGATCGACGTGACCACCGGGCCGCTGCCCGCTCCCGGGATGAACCAGTGGATGCGGTGCGCTGCGACATCCGCCTGGAACGCGGCCAGCGTCGGGCTCGGGTCTGTGCCCCGGAAGCCGCCGATCGCCATGACCGGGTGCAGCAGGTCCAGTTGGAACTGGGCGGCAGCGGGGGAGTTGATGGTCGCCGCCACCCACGTGTAGTTGTCGGCGTCGACGCCGAGCGCCGCGTAGGGGTGCACTTGCACCAGTGGATGTTCCGTGCCGCGTCCGAAGGCCACCAACGACGGGCCGGCCGACACGTTCGACCCGGTGTGCGCGATGCTCGCCGTCTGCACCGAGTACGCGAGCGGACCCACCAGCACCCCGGCCAGGGCGATGGATGCCGCGGCAACCTGCATCCCGCGGCTGCGCAGCGGTGCGGCGATGAGTAGCGCACCGACCAGTCCGCTGAGGGGCACCGTGGGACGCAGCCACGGCATCCAAGTGGACCACACCGAGAGCAGCACGTACGCCCACACCGTGCTGCCGGCGGTGATCGCGGCGAGCAGCACGCGCGCCTGCCAGTGCGCTCGGCGTCGCCACAGTTCCCACGCCCCGATGGCGACGATTCCGGCGATGCCGGGCACGAGCGCCACGGTGTAGTACGAGTGGAAGATGCCGGCCATGAAGCTGAACGCAACGAACTGGATGGCCACGGTGGCGCCGAGCAGCACCACGGTCGCCCGCCGGGCGGAAGTACGCGGCGCCCGACGGTAGAGCGCCAGCGTCACGACGAAGAGCACGAGCGCGGTGAGCAGCAGCCAGGCGGATTGCGGCCCGTTCGCCCCGATCAGCAGTCGGTCGATGCCGCCGCTCGGTTTCATCAGGGCGTGGCCGAGCTCGTGGCCGCTGAGTCGGCCGAAGCCGTTGTAGCCGAAGGTCACTTCGAGAAAGTCGTTGTGCTGTGATCCGCCGACGTAGGGGCGAAGGTGTGCGGGCACCAGCTCCACGATGGCCACCCACCACCCGGCGGCGAGCAGCACGGCGCCGAGCGCGGCGAGGGCGTGCAGCATCCGCTTGCCGAACTTCAGCGGTGCCGCCCACAGGTACACGCCGGCGAGCACCGGCAGCACGAGAAATGCCTGCAGCTGTTTGGTGAGGAATCCGACGCCGACCATTGCCCCGGCCAACAGCACCCAGCGCAACGCCCCCGTCTGCACTCCGCGCAGGGTGAAGTAGGTGGCGAGGGTGAGCAGGAGCACGAGTAGGGCGTCGGGGTTGTTGAAGCGAAAGATGAGTGCCGCGACCGGGGTGACGGCCACGATGCCGCCTGCCAGCAGGGCGGGCCCGGCCGGGAATCGGCGGCGCACCGTGGCATACAGCACCCAGACGGTTGCGACACCGATGAGTGCCTGCGGCAGCAGGATGCTGAACGAGCTGAGCCCGAACACCCGCACCGACAGGTCCATGAGCCAGAGGCTCGCCGGCGGCTTGTCGACCGTGATCGAGTTCGCCGCATCGGACGACCCGTAGAGGAAGGCGGTCCAGCTGGAGGCGCCTGCCTGAGCCGCGGCGGAGTAGTACTCGTTGGCCCAGCCACTCACGCCGAGGTTCCAGAGGTAGAGCGCCGCGGTACCGACGAGGAGTGCCGCAAGGGCGATCCGCTCGCGCGAGATGTGGATCGCGATTGCAACTCGCGAGGGCGGGCGCACCGTCGCGGAGAGAGCCATGTCACGACTATGCGCCAGTCGGCCTCTGGCTCGCCTGAGAGGGCCGGAGCCGGTCTGAGAGTTCTTTCAGGCCGTGGCGCCGCGCAGGCGACTGTACGCAAAGCTGCGGCGGTTACGCTCGGTGCGCTCGCATCAGGTCGGGCAGACCGTTTGACGGAAGGATGCGGCCGGTGACAGATCCACGCCCGAACAAGGTGCCGGAGATCGGCGTGCTGTTCTGGGTGATCAAGGTGCTCACCACCGGCATGGGGGAGACGACGTCCGACTTCTTTGTCAAGCAGTTCGTGCCGGAGATCGTCGTCGCGATCGCCGGCGTCGCCCTCGCGGTGGCGCTGCTGTTGCAACTCAGGATGAGCCGCTACGTACCCGCCGTGTACTGGCTGGCCGTGACGATGGTCAGCGTGTTCGGCACCATGGCAGCGGATGTGGTGCACATCGTGATCGGTGTTCCGTACGTGGTTTCCACTGCATTCTTCGGTGTCGCGCTCATCGCCGCGTTCGTCGTGTGGCGACGCGTGGAGGGCACCCTGTCGATCCACAGCATCGTGACACGTCGCCGCGAACTGTTCTACTGGGCTGTCGTGATCATCACGTTCGCATTCGGCACCGCTGCAGGCGACCTGACCGCGACGACCTTCGGTCTCGGATACCTGGGCTCCGGCATCCTGTTCGCGGTGGTGATGGCAGTTCCGGCGATCGGGTGGGCACGATTCGGCCTGGGCGACATCCTGGCGTTCTGGTTCGCTTACGTGGTGACGCGACCCCTCGGTGCCTCCTTCGCCGACTGGATGGGCGTGTCGGCCGAACGCGGTGGGCTGGCTCTCGGCACCGGTCCGGTGAGCCTCGTGCTGGCGACGCTGATCATGGTGCTGGTCGGTGTGCTGTCGGTGTCCCGCACGGCCCGGGCGCCGTTCCGCTCGATCTATCCGGCTCCGGGGCTCGACGGCAAATAGATTAGGCTTGCCTAAGTTCCAGCACCCGAGCGACTCCCGGAGACTTTCGACCCATGTCCGTTCCACAGCTCGTGCTCCTCGGCGTCATCGCCGGATTCACCATCTTTCTCGGCTTGCCGATCGGGCGGGTGGCATCCCGTTCGCCGCGCCTCGTTTCGGTGCTGAACGCGGTCACCATCGGAATTCTGGTGTTCCTGCTCTGGGATGTCATCAGCCACGCGGTCGAACCCGTTGAGGGTGCCCTGCTCGGGGCAACGAAGGATGGCACGTCGTCGTCGTGGTGGAGCTTCACCGGCCTCGCGGCCGTGCTGGTGGTGGCCTTCGCCCTCGGCACGCTGTCGCTGGTGTACTACGACCGGCGGATCCGACCGGACTCCGGCCACGAACCGAACCGCACGACTGCGGGAGTGCTGCGCCTGCGGGAGCCAGCGAGCCGCCTCGCGTTCATGATCGCCGTGGGTATCGGTCTGCACAACTTCTCTGAAGGCCTCGCGATCGGCCAGTCGGCTGCGGCCGGTCAGCTGCAGTTGGCGGTGGTGCTCGTGATCGGCTTCGGCCTGCACAACGCCACCGAGGGCTTTGGCATCACCGCGCCACTCGCCGGCGGGGAGACGCGCCCGTCCTGGGGGCAGCTGGGGCTGCTCGGCCTGATCGGCGGGCTGCCGACCCTGCTCGGCACGCTGCTCGGCGGGGTGTTCGTCAACGACGTCGTGTCGATCGCGTTCCTCGCCCTCGCGGCCGGCTCGATCCTGTACGTGATCGTGCAGTTGGTGGGTGTGGCGCTGCGGCTCGGGCGTGGCTACAGCCTCTACCTGGGGATGCTGGCCGGCTTGTTCGCGGGGTTCGCCACCGACTTCCTGGTGACGGCATCCGGAGTCTGACCCGGCATCAGTCGTAGCTGCGCAGCAGTTCCCAGCGCCCGCCGCGCTCGATCACATCGAACATGTGTGAGGTGCCGTTGTCGTCGGTGCCCTGGAAGCGCCACCCGCAGACGGAGAGCGGATGCGTCAGCACCGCCATCTCGTCTTCAAGACGGGTGGGCGTGTCTGTCACCCGGTACCTGACGTCTCCGCACACGAAGCGCTCGGGCACGTCGCCCTCGAACCGGATCACGATCGTCACGTCTTGCAGCATGGTCATGCCGCCTCCTCACATTCGAAAGTATGTTCGAGAGTATGGCAGCGGAGCGCGACACGCCAAAGGGTTAGGCGTGTGTCCAGTGATAGTTCACGAATCCATCGGTGGCGAGGGTGGTGAGGCTGTTTCCGGAACAGGTCAGTGCGAATTCGACGCCCCCGAGCTGCGAGTCCGGGAAGTCCATCGGCGAACCGCCGAGCGGTTCGCCGTTCTTCGTCGCCGATGACGTCACGGTATAGCCGGAGGAGTCCCAGCCGCTCGGCAGCGCCTGCGCGCCCGCGATCGTGAATGTGCCCGTCGCTGGTCCCCGGTGCGCCTGGGTGATTACGAGCACGTTGTCGGCGTCCTCAGTGACCGTGATCACGTAGTCGAGGGCGGTCTCGATGTCGACGTGGCCATTCGCCTTCCACTCCATTGTCTGCGTTCCGGAACCGGTGAGGGCGGTCACCGGCAGGCCGAGGCCCTGGAAGTGGGCGAGATTCTGCGACGCCGCGTCGGCGACATCCAGAGTCCAGGTGTGGCCGGTGACGCACGACTCGAGGGCGCTCGGCGCCGGTGTGCTCGGAGCCGGCGAGCCGCCGCACCCGCTCAAGGCCGCGACGATCGCGACGGGCAGTACAAATATGGCAAGTGCTGGGGGCTTCATCGTGACTCCTGTCGCTGCGTCCGTCGGTGGTGGCACTACTGGGACGAATGGGGTGCCTTCGGTGGTTGACAAGCCTCCTCCGCCGCACCTCGCGCCACAACCCAAAGATTTGCTATTCAGTGTTGCTATCTACCGGTACTCGGCGTTACTATCTACTGGTACATAGCAACACTGAATAGCAACCAATCGAAAGGAGGATTCATGAGCAAGCAGCAGATGACCGAGATGCTCAAGGGCACGCTCGAAGGCGTCGTCCTGGCGATCGTTGCTCTGCAGCCGGCCTACGGCTACGAGATCACGGCGCGACTGCGCGACCAGGGCTTCTCCGACATCGTCGAAGGCACCGTATACGCGGTACTGGTGCGGATCGAGCAGCGCGGACTCGTGGATGTGGTGAAAGTCCCATCCGAGAAGGGCCCACCGCGCAAGGTGTACTCCCTGAACGCAATGGGCAGCGACTACCTCGAGGAATTCTGGACGACGTGGACCGCCCTCGCCGAACGAATCGAAGAACTTCACCACACGATCGAACCCACACACGAAGGAGAGAACTAACCATGGTCGCAAGATGGATCGAGACCCTCACGGGATCGCTCGAGCAGAAGAAGCAGTACAAGCAGGACAAGGCCCGCATCGATGCCCTGCCGGAGCCGTATGCAAACGCGGCGAAGGCCATCCACCGGTACTTCCTGTACAACGGCGGAATCACCGACGGCGACACCATCACCAAGATGCTCGGCGACTTCGTCGACCTCTGGGAGCGGGCCGCTATCGACGGCACGCCGGTGCGCGACATCGTCGGAGACGACCCGGTCGCGTTCGCCGAGACCTTCACCGAGGCCTACGGCGGCGCGCACTGGATCGACAAGGAGCGTGCCCGCCTGACGAAGGCGATCGCTGACGCCGAGGCAGGGGACCAGAAATGACCGCGGCCAATTGGATCGAGAAGATTACCGGAGATCTCGGCGACAAGAAGCGGTACCTCGAGTACAAGGCGCGTGTGAAGCGACTGCCCGACGAGTACCGCCTCGCTGCGAAGGCTCTCGAGCGATACCTGTTGAATCTGGGACCGAGCGACAACGGCAGCAGCCTCATCGCCATGCTGAACGATCTGGCCGACCTGCTGGAGCAGAGCGCGGCCGCCGGCACGCACGTCCGTGATCTGCTCGGCACCGATCCAGCCGATTTCGCCGACATGTTCATGGACAACTACAGCGGCGGCAGTTGGATCCGCAAGGAGCGCCAGCGCCTCGCGAAATCAATCGACGACGCCGAGCAGGAGGAGCAGAAATGACCACGGCACCAGCCATCCAGGTACAGGGCATCGAGAAGTCGTTCAAGGAGTTGCACGTGCTGCGCGGCGTCGATTTCGAGGTCGAACGGGGGAGCATCTTCGCCCTGCTCGGATCGAACGGAGCGGGCAAGACGACCCTGGTGCGCATCCTGTCGACCCTGTTGAAGGCCGATGAGGGCAGCGCAACCGTTCACGGGTTCGATGTCGCATCTGCACCCGGCGACGTGCGCGAGTCGATCAGCCTCACCGGTCAGTTCGCGGCAGTCGACGAGGTGCTGACGGGCCGGGAGAACCTCGTGCTGGTCGCGAAGTTGCGCCACCTGGCCAACCCGGGTGCGATCGCAGACGAGTTGCTCACGCGCTTCGATCTCACCGAAGCTGCGAACCGCAAGGCGGCGACCTACTCGGGTGGCATGCGTCGCCGGCTCGACATCGCGATGAGCCTGATCGGCAACCCGCCGATCATCTTCCTCGACGAGCCCACAACCGGTCTCGACCCGCAGGCGCGGATCGAGGTTTGGCAGACCGTCAAGGAGCTGGCAGGAAAGGGCACCACCGTGCTCCTGACCACGCAGTACCTCGACGAGGCCGAGCAACTGGCCGACCGCATCGCGATCCTGCACAAGGGCACGATCATCCAGAACGGCACTCTTGCCGAACTCAAGAAACTCCTGCCGGCCGCCAAGGTCGAGTACGTCGAGAAGCAGCCCTCCTTGGAGGACGTCTTCCTGGCACTCGTCGGCGACACCGGTGAGACCGACACCGAGGTCGACGCCGCGGCGTCAACCGGAAAGGCAGTCCGATGACCACGCACGTTCTCAGCGACACGACCACCCTGACGGGCCGCTCGTTGCGCCACATCCTGCGTAGCCCCGACACGATCATCACCACGGCGGTCACTCCGATCGCGCTGATGCTGCTGTTCGTGTACGTGCTCGGCGGGGCGATCAAGACCGGGTCGAGCGAGTCGTATGTCAACTACATGCTCCCGGGCATCCTGTTGATCACGATCGCGTCTGGCATTGCCTACACCGCATACCGGCTGTTCCTCGACATGCAGGGCGGCATCTTCGACCGCTTCCAGTCGATGCCGATCGCGCGCTCGAGCGTGCTCTGGGCGCACGTGCTCACCTCCCTGGCGGCGAACCTGGTCTCGGTCGCCCTGGTGATCGGCGTCGCGCTGATCATGGGGTTCCGCACCGGTGCGTCAGTCGGGACGTGGCTCGCGGTTGCCGGCATCCTCGTGCTGTTCACCCTTGCCCTCACCTGGCTCGCGGTAATCGCCGGGCTGTCGGCCAAGACGGTCGACGGCGCGAGCGCGTTCAGCTACCCGCTGATCTTCCTGCCATTCATCAGCTCGGCGTTCGTGCCGACCGCCTCGATGCCGGGTCCAGTGGCGTGGTTCGCCGAGAACCAGCCGGTCACCTCGATCGTGGATACGATTCGCGCCCTGTTCGCGCAGGAACCGGTCGGCAACGGCATCTGGATCGCCCTCGCCTGGCTGGTCGGCATCCTCGTGGTGGCGTACGGCTTTGCGATCGCGGCCTACCGACGCAAGATCCGCTGAGTTTCCGCCGCAGTCCAGTGACGGGCGGTCGCGAGTTTTGCGACCGCCCGTCATTTTGTATCTCGTGGCACAATTCGTGGGGCGACCAGAAGCCCCTAGTAGCGAGGATCCACATGTTGTTTCCCGGAAGTATCCCCAGTCCGCCGTCGTCGTGGGCCCAGTTCCAACTCGGGCCGCTCACGATCCACACCTACGCACTGTGCATCCTGGCCGGAATCATCGCGGCGGTGATCATCACCCAGCGCCGGCTGTCGGCGCGCGGCGCGACGAGCGGTGTGGTCATCGACATCATCCTCTGGGCGGTGCCCATCGGCATCGTGGGAGCGCGTTTCTATCACGTCTTCACCCACGTGAGCGACTACTTCTTCTCCGGCGCGAACCTCTGGAACGTGTTCGCGATCTGGGACGGCGGCAACGCCCTGTATGGGTCCTTGCTCGGCGGCGCGGTGGGCGCGTACATCGGGTGTCGCCGCACGGGCATCCGCTTCTGGTCGTTCGCGGACGCTCTCGCGCCGGCGATGCTCGTAGCCCAGTCGATGGGCCGCTTCGGCAACTACTTCAACCACGAGCTCTTCGGGCTGCCCACCACGCTCCCGTGGGGGCTCGAGATACTGCCGACAGACACGATGTTTCCGAAGGATCTGCCGGCGGGCACGCTCTTTCACCCGCTGTTTCTCTATGAGATCGTCTGGAATCTCGTCGGGGTGGCCGTCATCCTGCTCCTCGAGCGACGCCTCCGGCTGCGGTGGGGACGCGCGTTCGGCCTCTACCTGATCTGGTACGGGCTCGGTCGCAGTTGGCTGGAGGCGATCCGAATCGACCCGACCAGCAATGTGCTGTTCGGAATCCCGGCCAATATCTGGGCGTCGTTCGTCGCGATTGCTCTGGGCATCCTGTTGATCGTCGTGCAGACCCGGCGTCACCCCGAACTCGAGCTCTCGGTCTACAGCGAAGGTCGTGCACCGGCGGCAGTGGACGCCAAGGCGGGTCCGACCGCGGAGGAATCAGAGCACGCGACCGAGCACGAAACCCAACGCAAGTAGCCCGCACCCGAATGTGATCGCGGCGCAGACCAGCACGAGCCGACCGTCGCCGGGTAGCGATCCCGCGTGCACGGTGGTCAGGTGCCGATGCAACCGTCGGTAGCGACGCTCGATGACCACCCCGAGCCCGATGGTGACGGCGAGCCCAGCACCTGCGATGGAGTAGGACCACACGCCCAGCAGAGGCAGCAGAACCTTGCTTGCCGCGAGGAACGCAACGACGAGAGACAGCAAGGTGCGCTGCCAGGCCAGGGCCGTGCGCTCCGGTTGCAGCCCGGCGTCGAAGACGCTGTCGGTCATCGCCAGAGCACCATGCCGATCACAACCAGGAGACCCGCCAGGAGCACTGCCAGTGCCACTGGGCTGGCAAGTCGCGGGGGCGGCAGGGGCTTCGACAGTCGCATGGCGCGCTCGGTGCGCATCCACCCCACCCAGGCCTGCAACGGTGCTCCAATACCCGCGGCAATCAGCACGATCGAGGCAGCAAGCCGAAGACCGGGTTGAACCGGAGCGGCGAACGCCTCGAGCGCGACACCACCGGCCAGGAGCGCCAACGACGTTCTGATCCAGGCCAGGAAGGTGCGCTCGTTCGCCAGCGAGAACCGGGGGTCGGGCTCAGCGCCCTCGCGGTACACCACTCGCGGAAACCTGGTGTCGCTGGGGGATTGCTCGGACACTGCGACTCCTCGGTACGTTTCGGTCTCAGCCCATTCTGCCCCGACGGTGATCGGCCTGCGCTCGGGGCTACTTCTGGTCCTTGCGCAGGATCGTCCACACGCCGTCGGCGCGCCGCAACTCGCTCCAGGAGCCGGTCGGCACCTCGAGCTCGCCGACCTGCGGGTCGAGGTCCAGGATGAGCGGGCGGAGCACCGCGTCGTGGGTGACGATCGCTACCGTCTGGCCCGGGTGGGCATCCAGCACGACATCGAGCGCTGGGCGAGCCCGCGCCATCACTGCGGATGTCGCCTCGACGCCGGGTGCGGCATCCACACTTCCGAACTCGGCGACCACCTCGCTGCGCAGGTGCCCGGTCCATGGGCCGTAGTCGCGGTCGTTGAATCGCGCGTCGGGAACTGCCTCAACACCGGCCGCGTCAGCGATGGTTCCCGCGGTGCGTACCGCACGCTGCAAAGGGCTGCAGTAGACGACCGCGATCCCTTCGGAGCGCAGCGACTCGGCGACGGCACGTGCCTCCGACTCGCCGGTCTCATCCAGCGGGGGATTCGCGAGCCCGCGCAGTTGGCCGGCGGCGTTCAGAGCCGTTTGCCCGTGTCGCACGAGGAAGAGCCGCTGGGTGCCCGGTTCCGTGGTCATGGTGCATGATCCCACCACACGACGGTGCTCGCCAGTGGTTCAGGCAGCGACGGCGCCCGGCTTCGACGGCTCTACCCACGCGATCACGAGCACAATGACCCCGGCGATCGGAACCAGAATCCAGAAGATCTGCTTCCAGCTGCGGTCGGTGTCCCGTAGCCGCCGCACGCCCACCGCGAGCGTGGGAACGATCGTCGCGACCGCCCAGACCGAGGCCAGTGCAGAGCCCAGGGCCAATGTGCCCTGCGGCGTGACGATGTTGAGGGCGCCGAGCGCCCCGCTCACGAGGGCGGCAAACAGGATGAACCACCAGAACTCCGAGCGCGTGGCACGCCCCTCGAAGTCTGCGTACTTGCGTGCCACGGTCGTGATCGCGGTACCGAACGACATGCTGGGCGATGCGGCTGGCTGGGTCATGACGGAACTCTATCGGCTGGGCACGGCCTATCGGAGGTCGCGCACGCGCGCAGCGGTGCCCTTGGCGCCGGCGACCCTGCGCTCTGAGGTGACCGCGATCACGAACAGCACCGCACCGGCCGTGGCCAGTGTGATCCACCAGGGCAGTGCGCCGATGTTACGCCCGATCTGCACCACGAAGACCAGCAGGTTCTCCACCGGCAGCGCGATGATGCCCAGGATGAACGGTGCGGCGAGCCGCCGCAGCGATCCGACCAGGATCGAGATCAGGGCCAACGCGATCACCAGGATCGCCCGCTCGGTGCGCGGGTCGGTGCCGGTGGCCAGGATCGAGGGCACCAGTGTCACGAGGATGCCGGGCGTGAGCAGCTGCCACGAACTCGAGAATCCGAGGGGCCAGGAGTTGAGCGTTGCGGGGCCGAAGAGTTGCTTCGGTGGACGAAGCGCGATGACGCCGGCCGCCAGCAGCGCGAGGCCGAGCGGAAGGGAGAACGCCTCGACGCGCAGGTCGCGCACGCTCCAGCCCGTCACGGCGGTGCACCAGGCCAGCGCGAAGGTGAACCAGACCGGGGGCAGCGTGACGCGACGGGTGCGGGCGCGCACGACGGTCACGAGCATCAGGGCCAGCAGCAGCACAGTCAGGCCGAGCAGAGTGAAGATGGGGAACCATCCCGGCCGGATCGTCGCCATCGGCCCGACCACCAGGTACACCAGCGCCGGTGCGTACAGCCATCGCGACAGTGAGGCTCGCGTCGGTTCGGTGCTGGTTCCATCGATCAGCAGGCGAGCGGATGCCGCGGCGAGCAGCAGCGCCAGGGCGCTGAGACCCAGCACGGGCAGCATCACCAGCCGGGCGTTCCCGTAGTCGAGCGCGTCGAGGTTCCAGCCCCAGCGCACAGCCTGGATCGCCCCTGCGGCCGCAGCAGCCATCGCGACCGCGAGCGTGGGAGTGCGAAGCGTCGAGATGGTGGCGAAGCGAGCGCTGCGCGCCGTTCGGGCGTTCAGTGCACCGAGGATGAGAAACAGCAGCGACCCGCCCAGCAGCCCGATGGTGCGCCACGGCACGGTCGCGCCCGGCCCGGACCCGGTGAACGCGAGAATCGTCAGGGTCGGGAGCGCGGCGCAGGCGAGCCCCGTCCAATACAGCCCGATGGCCGGGAGGCCGATGCCCGGCAGCCCGCGCCAGACCAGGAACGCCGCGACGATTGCGGCGCCCAGGGCTGGGGGCAGCAGGTACGGCTCGATCGCAGTGACCCCGTTGAGCGCCCAGACGCACCACAGTGCACCCGTCCAGCTCGCGGCTGCGACCGGCCAGGCGTACTGGCGCTTCGCGAAGACCGCGGTGGCGATCGCTCCGATGCCGATGATGACGAGCACGAGGAAGGTTGTGGGCAGGCCCGCCGCCGAACGCACCAGGGCGAGCAGCACGGCAAAGGCGGTGGTGACCAGGGCGGAGATCTCTATCCACAACCGAGAGATGCGCGCGTCGGCCTCGCTGAGTCCGTGGCGCACCAGGGCGGCACCGATCAGCCCGGTGCTCGGCAGGGTGCAGGCGACGATCACGGCGATGATCGGCAGCGTGATGGGGGAGCCGCTCACGTCGAGGAACTGTGCCCCGAGGCAGATGACGACCACGGCGAGTGCAGGCACCAGAAGCGCCGCGGCGACCGCCCGGAGCACCCGGGTGAGCCCGGGGCGGCGGGTGAGCACGAGGGCGAGCGCCAGCGCGAACGTGACGCCGGTGGAGAGTGCGGTCCATCCGCTGCGCTCGTTCAGCACCGAGATAATGCCGATGATGAATGGGATCGCGGTGACGATGAGCACTGCGTACCAGGACCGTGCAGTGAGCCACTTGGCGAGCGTCGCGATGAGCGCGCAGATGGATGCCAGCGAGGTCGTGAGGCAGAGCACCGCGATGGTTTCGAGGCCGGCCAGATTGAGCCCCGCAGCGAAGACCACAAGGGCGTAGGCGAAGCCGAAACCAACGTGGACCGGTCGCACGCCCTTCGGCACGGTCAGAGCCACCGCAAACAGGGTCGCCACAACCGCAGCGCCGCCGAGCACGCGGATGTTCGGGTCGACCCAGGTGATCATGGCAACGAGCACCGGGAGCAGGTGCGCCGCGGTCACGAGCGGGGCGCGCACGTGGGCGGGAGCGGCCGCGACCGCCGGGACGCGGCTGAGCAGTGCGCTCAGGGCCAGGGCGCTACCGAGCCCGATTGCCGCCTGGGCCGGAGGTACCAGCGCACCCCATGTAGTGAGGGCGGCGACGGCGAGCACGCCAAGCCAGAGCGCGAGCGCAAGGAGGTTGGCTGTGCTGTGAGAGGTCGGCGAGGCCGTGCGTGCGTGCAGGCGGGAGGTTGCGAAGAGTCCGGCGGCGGTACTCGACAGGCCGAGGATCGCGGCGAGGGTGAGGTTGTTGCCGCCCGACGTGTTGACGATGTCACGCTCCATCAGCCGGGTAATCGCGGTGAGCACCGGCGCCACCCCCGAGCCGACCGCCGGCGCAACTGTCACCAGCCCGACGACCAGTCCGCCGATGAGAATCGCCGGTCGCTGCACTCTCGACCGCGACAGCATCAGCGCGATCGCCGTGAGCGCGACGACGGCAGCCAGCGGTACCAGCGTCACGAACCAGACGGAGTCGTTGAGGGTGAGGGCAACCGGGAGGAGGGCCACAGCCACTACCGCCAATGCGCCCGCGCTGAAGCCCCACAAGCGCGCGAGCGAGCCGGTGGTACGCAGCAGCGTGAGCAGCGCCAGCAACGCCAGGGCCCCAATGATCGCTGCCGATCCCAGCACACGCCCGCTGCCACTCGGCACGTCGAGGAAGAACAGCTGCACCAGCACGATCGCGACCACGAGAATCTGCAGCACCGACGCCGTGCCGTGCTCCGCCCGCAACCCGCTGCCGAAGCGCGTGCTGAGCCTGCGCGCGATCTCGTGGGTTCCCACGGCAGCGAATCCCACCGCTACGTGCCCGATCAGCACTCCCCACCGGTTGTCCGTTGCGTAGCCGATGAAGGCGGGAGTGATTGCGAGGCCGACCAGCCCTGCCCACAACCAGGTGCGCACCCGGCGCACGGCGGCGATCAGGACCAGCACCACGGATGTGAGGAGCGTACCGATCGCGGCGAACACCCATCCGCTGATGCCGGTGGGCACGCGCGTGGTGAACGCCCAGATGTCGAGCACGACGAAGACGGCGCCGAGCGCGCCGATCGCCTCCGCCGAGAATTGGAGCTCCTTCTTGGCGAGCAGCCACGCACCGCCGAGGAAGATCAGGGTCGCCGCGGCGATGATCGACGTGCGGGTCGCGAAGTCGGTGAGGTCGGGATTGAGGAACGTGAAGACGATCGCGGCGACGGCGAACAGCCCAGCGCCGGCCACGGCGAGCACTGACTGCACGCTGACCTGCGACTCCGAACGCGGGGAAATTGCTGCCGCGACGAGTGGGGCGGAAACAGCCGCGGGCGTCGGTGCAGCGAGAGGTGCGACGACGGGTGCGGCATCCAGAACGGGTAGGCGGTCGATGATCACCTGCCGTGCGTTCAACCACGCTGCTGTCGAGGATGACGCCTCACGCAGTTCCGCAGCCGCCGGGCTGGCGAGGTCGACACCGCAATTCGGGCAGCGACCGACACCGACGGGACTGAAATCGCACCGCGGGCACATCGTCTGGTTTTCCAGATAGCGCACGGCGGCGGCGGTCCAGGTCTTCCCCATGCCGGTCAGTCTAGGGGGACTCCCTCAGCGCTCCTGAGCTATCCACAGTTCACAGTTCAGGTCAGGCGAGGTCCACTGGATACAGCTCGGTGCGGGCGATGGCCGCGTCACGGTCGGCCGCGAGAGCGGTGCGCCGGGCATCCGCCAGGTAGGAATCCACGCTGTCCTGTGCGGGGAACTCGATGAGCTGGATCTCCAGCGGACCGTCGCCGTCGGTGGTCGTGGCGCGCTCGATCACCCGCCCGCCGTGCTGGGGGATGAGGCCAAGCACACGGGTTTCGTAGGCGACGAGGTCAGCCTCGCGCCCCGGGATCGCCCACAGCAGAACGGCGACCGTGATCGTCACGCTGCTACTTGGGAACGCGCCCGCGGCCGAAGATCAACCACAGGATCGAGCCGAGCACGGAGAGGAAGAATGCCACGAGGATCCAGAGGAACTTGCCGCCCCCGCCGTGGTTGGGGTTCTTCACGATCGACACCACCGTGATGATGAAGATGACCAGACCGATGAGGCTGCTGACTGACAGGGTAATCGGATCCATGGGCATCTCCTCGGTCGAATGTTTCCCCAGCCTAGCCACGCCAGCGGGGTTAGCCTGAAGCATGACCGATCACATTGCGAGCTCAGAGATCACCGTCAGCGTTCCGCCCTCGAGGGTCTGGAATGCCCTGACGGATCCGAAGCAGGTCAAGCAGTTCATGTTCGGCACCGACCTGATCACCGACTGGCAGCCGGGCGGGCAGATTGCGTGGCGTGGCGAGTGGGAGGGCAAGCCCTACGAGGACCACGGCGTCGTGCTCGACTTCGAGCCCGAGACCCTGCTGCGGGTCACGCACTACAGTCCGCTGGGCGGCGAGCCGGACATCCCGGAGAACTACCACACGCTCACCTACACGCTGGAGCCGAAGGGCGAGGGCACCCTGATCACCCTCACCCAGGACAACAACCCGAGCGCCGAAGCGCAGGCGCACTCCGAGGAGATGTGGACCTCGATGCTCGCCTCGCTCAGCGAACACCTCGAGAAGTGACGCAGGTTCCCCTCGCCGCCGCACTGCCGGTCGGCGACCTCGTCGGTGACGCCGTCGCCCTCGCGTCCCTCTCCGCCGCGGCCCTGGTCGGTGAGCGCTTGGGCATCGATGCACCGGAAACTGACATCGACCCGGTGCGGGTGGCGACCGCGGTCACGAGCGAACGGCATTTTCGCATCGACGGTGAGCAGCCGAATGCCTGGGCGGAACTCTCCGGCTTCTGGCCGGCGGCCGATGGGTGGGTGCGCAGCCACGCGAACTACTCGCATCACCGGGAACGGCTGCTCGACGCCCTCGGGCTGTGGCGCGGCGCAGGAGTCGACGAACTGCGCACGGCAATCGCCCAGCGCGGCGCCCAGGACCTTGAGGATGCCGTGGCCGAGCGTGGGGGAGTCCTCGCCCGGGTGCGCACCCAGGCGGAATGGACCGAGCATGCGCAGGCGATCGCTGTGGCAGAGCATCCGCTGCTCGGAATCTCACCGTTGGACGAAGCGGGGCGCCGCTGGCGCGCACCCGCCAGGCTCGATGCGCCACTCGCCGGTGTGCGAGTACTCGATCTCACGCGGGTGATCGCGGGCCCGGTCGCCACGCGAACGCTCGCCCTCTGGGGAGCAGACGTGCTGCGGATCGACTCGCCACTCAACCCGGAGATCAGTTGGCAGCACCTCGACAGCGGGGCCGGCAAGCGCTCGACGTTGCTCGACCTCGGGCATCCGGACGACCGGGCGACCTTCGAGCGGCTGCTCGGCACAGCGGATGTCGTGGTCACCGCCTATCGGGCCGGATCCCTCGACAAGTACGGACTCGCACCCGCGGCCATCGCCGAGCGCCGCCCCGGCATCATCGTGGCGCGGCTGAGCGCGTGGGGACCGGACGGGCCGTTCGCCGACCGTCGTGGCTTCGACAGCATCGTGCAGGCGGCGAGCGGAATCGCCGTGGTCGAGAGCGCGGACGGCCTGAAGCCGGGCGCGCTGCCGGCCCAGGCGCTCGACCACACCGCGGGCTACCTGCTCGCGGCCGGTGTCACGAGTGCGCTGCGCGCCGAGCGGGGCGGAGCGCTCGTCGAGACCTCCCTGGCGCGGATCGCCCAGACCCTTCTTGCGGCGCCCCGAACCGTCGCGCCCGCACCGGCTTGGGAGCCGACAACGGAGCAGCGGGGTGAGCTGACCATCACTCGACCGGCTCCCGCGTACGTCGGCGGACCCGCGGACTGGCCGTCCGGCCCGGTCGAGTGGGGGAGCAGCGACCCGACGTGGCGTAATTGAGCCACGTCTCGATCGGCTAACACCCGCCGTTTCACCCATTCCGTCCACGCGCGTTGACCAGTAAATTCTCGACATGAGAACTGTTCACGCCGGAGTTGCCGCGCTCGTCATCCTCGCCCTCGCCGGGTGCGCGCCGGGGGCACCCAGCGATGATCCGACCGTTGCCGACAAACCGACCCCGACGAAGACGACCACGGCGAAACCGACCCCGACGCCGACTCCAGCGGTGCACGTCTCGAGCATCGTCGTGGATGGCGACAGCATCAGCGTCAATATCTCCGAGGGTGGCGTGCTGGTTGACATCCCCTTCACAACTGACCCTGCCACCGCGTCGGCCCAGCTCGGCGAAGCGATCGGGCTCCCCGCCGTCGTCACCTCGGTCGCGGGGACGAGTTGCAGCGCAGACACGACGATCTACGGCTTCGGCGGCATCGACCTGCGTTCCCCTGGCGGGTTCTCGGCGTCGCCCGGCGCACAGTTCGTGAGCATCACGCTCGGAGCGACGACCACCAACGGCATCGCGGTCACGATACCGAGTGGGCATGGCGTCGGCGCGGCAGAAGCGGATGTCCTGGCCGCGAACGCCTCTGCCCCCACGAGCGACTTCGGCGGCGGCATCTTCCTGCTCGACTATGACGTGAAGAGCGGATCGCCGGGCACAGACCCCGACAACTTCTTCGGGGCGCTCGCGATCTTCCGCGATGGGGCACTGCACCAGATCAGCTCGCCAATCCGCTACGAGTACGACTGCTGAGGGCTGTCCGCGGGTCTCGAGACCGTCGGTACGCTCCGCCTCGACCGGCGCGAGACGAAATAACTCCGCGTGCCATTCGGTTGATGCCAGTGACGTCGACAAGGATGGAACGATGACCGACACCGCAACCGCAACCCAGACCCCCGCCGAGGCACTCGCCACGTATCACGAGCGCCGCGAGCTCGCCGTGGCGCAGCCGCAGGGCAACCTCGCGCTCGTGAACACCCAGTGGGTGGACTCCGAGCAGACCATCTACGGGGTGCCGGGGGTGTGGGCCCCGCTGCCTGCGGGAGAATCCGGTCTGCGGGTCACGGCCGTGGCATCCGACGGCATCTCGGTCGATGGCGAGTTGGTCGAAGGTTCCGCCGTCGTGCGCGGCAAGGACTCCGAGCAACCCAGCACAATCGACTTCGCCGAGGGCGTGACCGGGTTCGTGATTGCCGGTGACGAGGGCACCTACGCGCTGCGCGTGTGGGATGCGAACTCCGAGGCGATCCAGAACTTTGGCGGAATCGACGCCTTCCCCTACAACCCCGAGTGGGTCATCACCGCGAAGTTCACCGAGAACCCCGAGGGCACCACGATGGGCTTCGAGCACCTCAAAGACAACGGGAAGACCCGCGAGGAGGTCATCCCCGGCGAGATCACCTTCGCCAAGGACGGCGTCGACTACAACCTCGCCGCGTTCAAGGCCGGCCGCGCACTGCAGCTGGTCTTCGCGGACGCCACGAACGGCGACTCCACCTACAGCGTGGGCCGATTCCTGTACATCGCCCCCAATGCGGATGGCACCATCACCCTGGACTTCAACCGCGCGGTGATCCCACCCTGCGGCTTCAGCTACAACTTCAACTGCCCGATGCCGCCGAAGCAGAACCGCTTCTCGGTGCCGATCGAGGCCGGCGAGAAGAATGCCCTCGCCAAGGATGGGTCGCTGCTGCACGAGTAGCACTTGCCGACAGGTGAGCGGATGTCCCCACGGCCCGGCAGACTGGGAGCGTGATCGTCGTACTAGCCCGCGCTCCCGGGGGCGCGACTGCGACGACACTCGAGGATGACGGCACGATCGTCGACACCGAATCAGTGGACGAGATCGCCGAGTACATCGAGTTCCGCGAGGAGGACGACCACCCGCGGTGGGTGTGGGACGACACCAGCCGGTGGTACCCGGAGCTGCTTGCAGCTCGAGTGCGGGTCGAGCGCTGTTTCGACCTGCGGCTGTGCCACGTGATCCTGCGGAACTCGGTGCTGACGGCGAGCTCCGCACTCGCGAGCACGCCGCCGGGGCCGTGGGATGCCGCGCCTG
This sequence comes from Rhodoglobus sp., assembly GCA_040002655.1. Taxonomy (GTDB): domain Bacteria; phylum Actinomycetota; class Actinomycetes; order Actinomycetales; family Microbacteriaceae; genus Rhodoglobus. The sequence continues at coordinate 22,782 of JBDUEC010000008.1, forward strand.
GTCCCGTCGTGACACAGGAGCCCGACGGCGCCCTGTTCGACCTCGACGACGCCAGGGACGACGTGGCGGAGGGTGACACCAACCCCGTCGCCGAGTTTCTGCTGCAGCGGGATGCCGTGGCGGCATCCGCTGAACCGGGCAGGATCGGCAGGTTGCTGGCCGCCGAGTCCGCGGGCGCCCTGATCGCCGCCGAGATGACCTTCGCCGGACTGCCCTGGAACGCCGGCAGGCACGACGAGATTCTTGCGGAGCTGCTGGGCCCGCGCCCGGCTGACTCCGCACGCCCGGAGAAGCTGCAGGCGGTGCTCGAAACGGTGCGCGAACTGCTCGAGGTGCCCGAACTCAACCCGGACTCACCCGCCGACCTGCTGAAGGCGTTGGGGCGGGCGGGAATCATGGCGACATCCACCCGTTCGTGGGAGTTGAAGAAGCTCGAGCATCCGGTGATCGCCCCGCTGCTGGAGTACAAGAAGCTCGCCCGGCTGCTCTCGGCGAACGGCTGGCACTGGCTCGACACCTGGGTCATCGAAGGACGATTTCGGCCCACCTATGTGCCCGGCGGCGTCGTGACCGGTCGCTGGGCATCCGACGGCGGGGGAGCGCTGCAGCTGCCCAAGCAGGTGCGCGGGGCGGTTATCGCCGACGACGGCTGGAAGCTCGTGGTGGCAGATGCCTCGCAGCTCGAGCCGCGGGTGCTCGCTGGCATGGCTGCCGATCGCGCCATGGCCGAGGCTGGGGCCGGTGACCTCTACGCGGGCATCGTGGCCAGCGGAGCGGTGGAGACCAGGGACCAGGCCAAGGTCGCGATGTTGGGGGCAATGTACGGGGCGACGACGGGGGAGAGCGGCCGGCTGATGCCGAAGCTCGCGCGCCAGTACCCGAAGGCGATCGGACTCGTGGAGGAGGCGGCCAGGGCGGGGGAGCGCGGCGAGATCGTCACGACCACCCTCGGCCGCAGTTCGCCCGCGCCGGGGGCGAGCTGGCGCGAGGCCCAGGCTGACGCCTACGGCGAGAACGCGACGGATGCCACCCAGAGCAGGGCACGCGGCGCAGCCCGGTCGTGGGGCCGCTTCACCCGCAACTTCGTGGTGCAGGGCAGCGCGGCCGAGTGGGCGCTGTGCTGGATGGCAAGCCTGCGCAAACGCCTCACGGCTCTCTCCGGCGACGCCTGGCTCACCGACTCCCCGCACCTGGTCTTCTTCCTCCACGACGAGGTCGTGGTGCACGCGCCCGCGGAAGTCGCCGACCGAGTCGCTGACGAAATCAGGGCCGCCGCAGTGGATGCCGGTCGCCTGCTGTTCGGACAGCTGCCGATCACCTTCCCGCTCACCGTGGCCATCGTCGATGACTACGGTCAGGCGAAGTGACCGGGAACGCAAAAAGCTATACCGTGTAGGCACATGTCCATGCGCCACAGCCTCCTCGCGATCCTTGAGCAGGGATCCTGCTACGGCTTCCAGTTGCGCCTCGAGTTCGAGAAGCGCACCGGCAGCCCCGTGAACGTGGGCCAGGTCTACTCGACGCTCGATCGCCTCGAACGGGACGGGCTCGCCACCAAAGACGAGCCGGACGACACTGGGCACGTCTACTGGCGCATCACCGCGGCGGGGTCAGCCGTCTCGCGGTCCTGGCTGGCCGAGCCGATCCCGCCCGCGACGGCCCGCGACGAGCTCGCGGTGAAGATGGCCCTTGCACTCAGCCTTCCCGGGGCAGACGCCGCGGCACTCGTCGCCGCCCAGCGGAGCATGACCTCGGCGGCCCTCGACGCCTACCGGCTGGAGGAACCCGCAGATCTCGCCCGCCAGTTGGTCGTCGCATCGCTGACCTACGCGGCGGAGGCCGAACTGCTCTGGCTCGACCGCTGCGTGGAGCTGCTCGCGATCGCGGTCCCATACGGGCTGGACGCGGCCCCACCCAAGCGCGGGCGGCCCCGTGCCCTAGCTGCCGGCTGAGGCGTAGACCGCCGTGATCCGCTTCACGTACGTGGGGGCGGAGAACGTGGCGGAATCCTGCTTCGCGCCGCGGGAGAGGTCGATGAGGCGGTCGGGGTGCGTCACCAGGTCGACGATCGTCGCGCTCATCGAGGCGGCATCCGGGGTCTCGGTGCGGATTCCGCCGTTTTCGAGCCCGGTACCGAGGTTGGGGTCGCAGTACAGCACCCCGCGATAGCGGCTGGAGGCCTCCGCGATCGTCATGGGCTGGTTGTCGAAGCCCACCGAGACGAGGGCCACCAGGGCGGAGTCGTCGACGAGATCGAGCACGGCGTCGTGCCCAAGTGCCCCGTGCACCCGGACGCCGGGCACTCCCGCCGTGAGCCTGCGCAGCGGGGCGAGTTCGGTGCCGTCCCCGACGAAATCGACCTGGAACGCGCCGTGCGTCTTCTCGAGGGCGTCGATCACGGCCTCCGCGAACGGGATCGGCCGTTTCTCGGGTTCGCAGCGCGCGACCCAGAGGATGCGCGGCGCGGCCGCCTGGACCGCCGTGAGAACCGCGGGCGGGCGCGGGGATCGCGCGATCGGGTTCGGCACCACAACGATCGGCACCTGCACGCCGCCGGCGCGCAGGTCGACCGCCTGGTGCGCGGACGGGGAGACCACGACATCCACCCGGTTCGCCATCGCGACGGTGACGTTGCGCAGCAGGTTGTCAGAGGGGCGGGCCACGTGCTTCGTGCGCGGGAATCGCACCCGCGCTGCCAGCTGCAGTCCGGCGCGCATGATCGGCGCCACCAGGGTTGGCCCGATTCCGACGCTCAGCCAGTAGAACGTGTGCACGGTGAGCACTACCGGGATGCCGAGCCGCCTCGCCGCGGAGGTGGCCGCGTGCGCGAGCCCGAACTCGGTCTGCAGGTGCACGATGTCGATTGCCTGCTCCGTCAGGAACGAGGCCAGTTGCCCGATGAGGGTGTCGCTGGCGCGGGTGATCGGCAGGTCGACGCCGGGCACCGTGAAAGCCGGACGGATGCCCATGGCGAGCCCGTCGGACGGCAGCGACTTACGCACGTTCGAGACGAGAAACACCTCGTGGCCAGCCGCGATGAGCGCGGCCTCCTGCTCGTGGATGGAACTCTGCGCGCCGCCGATGTAGTCCAGGTAGAAGTCGCTCACGATCGCGATGCGCACGAGACTCCCATCCTGGCCGCCCATCGGCCCCCGATCGAGTCTAGAACTGGGGCGCGTGGCGGAATCACACCCTTGTCATTCCGCGCTATTGTGCGCGATAATTCCTGTACCGGGCAACCGGCCAATTTAACAGCGCAGCTCGAGGTTCCATTCACAGGTCGATGGGGAAGTCGCACCTAACCGAATGGAGAATGATCGTGGCTGCTGCAACACAAGCTCGCGGAGTGCTGTACGTGCACTCCGCTCCTCGTGCGCTCTGCCCACATGTCGAGTGGGCCGCGGGCCGGGCGCTCGAACGCGCCGTCAACTTCTCCTGGAGCGACCAGCCAGTGCTCAAGGGTGCGCAGCGCGCCGAGTTCTACTGGGAGGGTCCGCACGGCACCGGCGCGAAGCTTGCATCCGCACTGCGTGGTTGGGAGCACCTGCGCTACGAGGTGACGGAGGATGCCGGACTCGGCACCGATGGCGGCCGCTGGCTGCACACCCCAGACCTCGGCATCTTCTTCGCCCAGACCGACACGGTCGGCAACGTCGTGATTCCGGAGGACCGGCTGCGCTACGCGATGGAGCTGGCCGGATCCAACGCACTTGAGCTGCACCGCGAACTGCGACTCGCGCTCGGCCAGGCCTGGGATGACGAACTCGAGGCATTCCGCCACGCGAGTGACGACGCGCAGGTCGTTTGGCTGCACAAGGTTGGCTAACTCAACTCCACAGGGCCGGTGAGGAGAAACAGCATGAGCACATCGCTTGAGCGGGAACTCGAGGAGATCGTGGAGACGCTAGCGCCGCCCTTCATCGACCTCGACGAACTGGCTCGCCTGGTCGCGATCGACGACGATCCGGCCACGTTCGACGGGGAGTGCGCGGAGCACGACGCCTGCCTGCCGATCTCGCAGCGCTAATTCGCTGGTTGAGGAGCGCGCGACGCAGGAGCACGCGTCTCGAAACCACGCTTGACGCCGCGGCCACTGCTGCGCAATACTTTACCAAATGGTAAACAATCGACTTGACGCCGTGTACTCGGCACTCGCCGACCCCACTCGCCGCCAGATGGTCGAACGGCTGCGTGGCGGCCCGATGACCGTCACCCAACTCGCCCAGCCGCTGACGATGACCCTGGCGGCCGTTGGTAAGCACATCAGCGTGCTTGAGGAGGCCGGCATCCTTCGAACTCAGAAGCAGGGCCGGGTGCGTAGCTGCGCGGTCGTGCCTGCGGCTTTGGCGGATGCCACCGCCTGGATCGAGGAGCAGAACCACTACTGGAACGACCGCGTTGACTCGCTCACGCGCTACCTGGAGGAGAACCCATGACCGAGCTGACCATCACTCGAACCCTTGCTGCCCCTCCGGAGCGAGTCTGGCGCGCCTGGACTACCCCGGAGGAGTACGCGGCCTGGATCTGGCCGGAGACCTGGGGCACGACCTGCGAGATCGACCTGCGCATCGGCGGTCGCTTCCGGTTCGCCTCCACAGTTCGAGAGCTGGCGGTGTCTGGCGAGTACGTTGCCGTGGAAGCCCCGCACCGCCTCGTGCAGACCTGGAAGTGGGACGGCGACGACGAAGAAACCCTGGTGACCGTGACTTTCGCCCCGCTGCCGGAGGGGGGCACCGAACTCACCGTCCTGCACGAACGCTTCGCCACCCAGGAGGAGTGCGACCAGCACCTGCAAGGTTGGAACGACTGCCTCGACCGGTTGCCCGG
>JBDUEC010000009.1:0-22941 GCA_040002655.1 Rhodoglobus sp.
CCCGCGACCCACACCGGGTTCGAAAAGGGGCTGACCTCGTTCGGCCTGCTACTCACCCGCATCATGATCGTGCTGGTGGTAGCCATCTTCGTGATCAACCTCGTGCTCCAGCGGCCGATCGTCGACGCTGGACTGTTCTCCCTGGCCCTTGCCGTGGGCCTCACGCCCCAGCTACTCCCGGCGATTGTGAGCATCAGTCTCGCCCAGGGCGCGCGGGCCATGGCGAAGAAGCGGGTGATCGTGCGGCGCCTCGACTCGATCGAGGACTTCGGCTCGATGACCGTGTTCTGCTCGGACAAGACCGGCACGATGACCGCCGGCGACGTGGTTCTGGATGCCGCCATCGACGTTCATGGCACGCCGAGCCCCGCGGTGCTTCGCCTCGCCCACATCAATGCGAGCCTGCAGGTGGGCATGGACAATCCCATCGACGTCGCGATTGCGCAGGCCGGCAGCCGTGACGACATCTCGGCCGTGACCAAGCTCGACGAGATCCCCTACGACTTCAACCGGCGCCGTCTGAGCGTGCTGGTGGACGACCCGGGCCAAAGCCGCCTGCTGGTGACCAAGGGCTCCCTGGATGCGATCGTCGGGGTCTGCACCCACGTCGTGACCGCGAGCGGCACGAAGCCGGTAGCCACGGTCAGCGCCGAGACCCAGAAACTGTTCGAGGAGCTCAGCGCCCAGGGCTTCCGGGTGCTGGGCATCGCGACCAAACCGATCGCGGCCGACCGGGTGACCCTGGCCGATGAAGCCGGCATGACCCTGGTGGGCCTCATCACCTTCGCCGACCCTGTGAAGCCAGACGCGAAGGCGACCGTGTCCGAACTCGAAGCGAGCGGCATCTCGGTGCGAATGCTCACCGGGGACAACCGGCTGGTGGCACGGCACATCGCCGAGCAGGTGGGACTGCCGACGGCATCCACGCTGACCGGCACCGACATCGACGCCCTCGACGACGCACACCTCGCCGCGGCCGTGGCCGGCGTGCAGGTGTTCAGCGAACTGAACCCACTGCAGAAGGAACGGCTGATCCACGCGATGCGCGCCACCGGAGCCGTGGTCGGGTACCTGGGCGACGGCATCAACGACTCTCCGGCACTGCACGCAGCGGATGTCGGCATCTCGGTAGACACGGCCGTGCCGGTGGCGAAGGAGTCGGCCGCGATCGTGCTGCTCGACAAGGACCTGCGCGTGCTGCTGGACGGGATGCAGCAGGGCAGGCGCACCTTCGCCAACACGATGAAGTACATCTTTATGACCACAAGCGCCAACTTCGGCAACATGCTGAGCATGGCGGTCGCGGCGATTGTGCTGCCCTTCCTGCCCCTGCTGGCCGGCCAGATCCTGCTGATCAACTTGCTCACCGACCTGCCGGCGACCACAATTGCGACAGACTCGGTGGACACGCAGCAACTGGCCCGGCCGCAGCGTTGGAACATCCGGCTGATTCGCAACTACATGATCGTGTTCGGTGCCCTCAGCTCGGTGTTCGACCTCACGACGTTCGCGGTGCTGCGGCTCGGGTACCACGCCGAGGCGGCTGAGTTCCGCAGCGCATGGTTCCTGGGTTCGGTACTCACCGAGGTCGGAGTGCTGTTCGTGCTGCGCACGCGCGGCCCGGTCTGGCGGAGCCGTCCGAGCAAGTGGGTGGTGCTCTCCAGCCTGGCCGTGGCGATCGTCACGGTTGCAATCCCCTACTCGCCCCTCGCTGGGCCGCTCGAGCTGGTACCGATCCCGGCCCCGCTGCTCGGGGCTATCCTCCTGATCACCGTGGGGTACCTCGTGGCGACGGAGGCCATGAAGCGGGTCTTCTGGCGGAAGCGAGTTGTGGTCGGCTAGACCAACGTCTCGGCCAGAAACGCCAGTGCTCGCTGCCAGGCGTCTGCAGCCACCGCCTCCTGATAGGTGCGCGAGTTGGTGTCGTTGAAGAACGCGTGCCCGGCGCCCTCGTAGGTGTGCGAGCGGAAGTCCACGCCCGCGGCGGCCATGCGCTCTGTCACCTCGGGTAGGCTCGCCATGAGGTTGGCGTCCGTCGAGCCGTACAGGGCCAGCACCGGCGCACCGATGGCTGCGGCATCCGCTGTGGCGGGCGGCGCACCGTAGAACGGCACCGCTGCGCGAATGCGGTCGTCGGCGGCGGCAAGCGCGAAGCTGTAGGTGCCGCCGAAGCAGAACCCCACCACCCCGATGCGTCCGTCGACTCCGGGCTGCTGCTCGAGGTAGTCGACGACCTTCTTCAGTGCGCCGATCGCCCATTCCGCGTACTCGGGCGAGCGCATCGGTGCGAGCTTCTCCCGCATGAGCGGCTGGCCAGCTGTGCGCTCGGCCTCATCGTTCGACGAGGCGAGTTTGTGCAGCTCCTGGCCGGCGACCGGATCGACGCCGATGCCGGTCAGCAGGTCGGGAGCGATCACCAGGTAGCCCTCGTCGGCGAACCGGTCGGCGACCCCCTTGATGTGGTCGACGAGTCCCCAGATCTCGTGGATGACGATGAGCGCTCCACGAATCGCCTCCGGTGGATCGGCGCGGTAGCCCTCGAACCCGCCGTGGTCTTCGGTGGTGGCGGCAATCTGGATCATTCCGGTCATACGATCCACGCTACGCCTAGCTTGCGCCGGTAGTGTCTGCTGTCATGACCACCAGCATCGCCCTCGACGTGATTCTCGCCGTAGCCCTGCTGTCGTACATCGGCTACGGCTTCCGGGCCGGCTTCACCCGCAGCATCGCGACCATCCTGGGGATTGTGCTCGGGGCCGTTGCAGCCTTCTTCCTCATGCCGCTCGTCGGGTCGTGGGTGCCCCAGCCGATCCTGCGTATCATCGTGACCGTCGTGCTCGGCATCGGGCTCGTGGCAGCTGGCCAGGTGCTCGGCGCGACCGTGGGCAAGGCCATCCGCCGTGCGCTCGCCCACTCCCCCCTCGGCGCCATTGACCGGGTGATCGGCGGCGTGACCATGGGGATCGTGGCCGCTCTCGTGGCGTCGATGATCGCGTTCAGCGTGGGCGCGCTCGGTGTACCTCTGCTCTCGCAGGCGATCTCGGGTTCCGTTGTGCTGCGCACCATCGACACCCTCACACCGGACCCCGTTCAGGCGCTCCTCGCCCGGTTGCGCGCCGCCGTGGTGCAGGACGGTCTGCCGCACATCGCCGAAGCACTCGGCGTCGGAAACCCGGGCGTGCCGAAGGTCGACACCGGCACCCCCTCACTCACGACCGCGGCGCAGTCCGTGGTGCGGATCACCGGCAACGCCTTCGAGTGCGGCCAGAGCCAGTCCGGCAGCGGCTTCGTGATCGCCGACGACCGGGTGGTCACCAACGCCCACGTGGTCGCGGGCGTCGGCGAACCGGTGGTCGAGGCGCCCGGCAAGGGCGCGCTCTCCGGCGTGGTGGTCTACTTCGATCCGGTGGACGACCTCGCGATCATCGCGGTGGACGGCCTCAATGCCCCGCCGCTGGTGTTGAGCCCAGCGCTCTCCCGCGACTCGGTTGGTGCGGTGCAGGGCTACCCGTTCGGCGGCCCCTTCATCTCCAATCCGGCACAGGTGATCTCGGTCGCCACGATCGGTGTGCCCGACATCTACGGCACCTCAACCAGCCAGCGCGAGGTGTACACGATTGCCGCAGACGTGGAGCCCGGCAACTCCGGCGGGCCGCTGCTCAGCCAGGATGGCACCGTCGCAGGAGTGGTGTTCGCCAAGGGGACCACCGAGAACGACATCGGCTACGCCATGACCAACACCGAGCTGGCGCCCGTCATCGCTGAGGCGGAGTCCCTCACCGGCAGCGTGTCTTCTGGGGCGTGCACGAGGGGTTAGGTCACCCCAGCGAGATGTTCTCGGAGCGCAGTCGCTTGTGCTCTGCGGCGAGCTTCGAACGGCGTGCACCGGGGATCGTGAATAGCAGGGCCGCCAGTATCCCCACGAGGGCGCCGGTCGAATTGGCCACGATATCCCGGATGTCGGGCACTCGCGTTGGCAGCACCTGCTGGCTGACCTCGATGCCCACGGTCAGGCAGACGGCGATCGCGAAGGCGAACCACCAGCGGCGTCGACCGAGCAGCAGCAGGAAGAACATGCCGATCGGGATGAACATCGCCACGTTAGCCCCGAACTCGATGCGGCTCTCGGTGATCCACCCGGTGGCGTCGTGCCTGGCCAGGAAGCGCACCAGCTGGTGCAGGATGCTCCTGCCGCTGTCGTCGAGCGGCTGCGGCCCGAGCGTGACCCACCCCACGATCCCGAGGTAGGCGATCGTGGCGATGCTCAGCACCGGATGCCGGCGGAACACGGTCAGAGTTCCTCGTGGGCGTCAGGGTCCCCACCTATAGCTGCGGATGCCGCAACCGCGCGCCCGACCTGCCGCTCGTTGCCGTCGTTGAGGGCGATCATGGGAGCCGGGGTCATACTCGCAAGCCTACGGAGCGGTAGATGTGTAAACGAATGTGGTCGCGAAGGTCGCCACTGCTGCCCAGGCGAGCAGGTAGCACGCGAGCACCGCGATGAACCCCCACAACACGCGGCGGCGGATGGCGGCATTGACGTCGGCGCGCACCCGCGCGAAGTCCTTGCGGAGCGACTCAGCATCCTCGTCGGCCCCCGCTTCGAGCTGCCAGGTGTGCGGGCGGTCCGCCAGGTCGGAGATCGCGGCCACGTCGGCTCCGCTGAGGCGCCGCGGCGCGCGGTCGAACCAGCGCATGAGCTGGTTCGAGCTGACGACCTCGACGCCGGAAGGCCGGGCACCGATGGTGACCCGCCGCGGGTCGATGACCACGATCATCGGCAGCACTTCGATCGGGTGACCGGCGGCTACCCCCAGGAGGTGCGCCGCACGCGCCGCTTCGAACTGCGAGTTGCGCACGTAGGGCACGCGCTCCCCCGCGACGAGGAAGGTGGACCCGGCGACCCAGACGTCCTGGCCGGAGTGGTTCTTGGTCGTCACGGTGAAGACGCCCGCGGGCCCGATGACGACGTGGTCGATGTCTGCTTCATCCGTGCCGAGCGGCACCGCGTGCAGTACGTCCCACTGTGGCCCGAGCGCGTCGAGTGCCTCACCGACCACCAGTTCGCCGAGCGCTCCCCGATACCAGGGCCGGGTGTCGGCGCGCAGCGGGCTCCTGCCGAAGAATCGCGCGATACGCGATCGCCGCGAGCTGGCCACGTACCTGGTCATGAACGCGGCGATGGCGGCCTGTCCGGGGATCCGCGTGCGAAGACTGCGGATCTCCGTCATGCGCACTCCCTGGCTCGTGGCATGGCCGGCCGATAGAAACAGATTGGGCCGGAGGCACCCCCGCCTCCGGCCCATATCGAGAGTTACCTTCTCGACTAGTCCTCCCCCGAGGACTGTGTATCTGGATCAAGCTTGGCGGGCCGGCCGCGCGCGCACGACCCCCAGAACTGGGCGTACCCCGATGGGGGACAAATCAGCCGGAGATGCCCTCGGGCAGCGGCCCGCTGGTGACGAGGTGCAGACGCTGGGTGGGCCGGGTCATCGCCACGTAGAGCGCAGCGGCACCGCGGGCGATCTCGTCCACAATGCGCTGTGGCTCGACCACGATCACGCTGTCGAACTCGAGACCCTTGGCCTCCTGCGGGGTGATCAGTGCGATGCCGCGCGTGAGCCCGAGGGCGCCACGGCCCACGTCCGCTCCGAAGGCCTCCGAGAGGGCGATCGCCAGGCCGGGCATGAGGCTCTCGCTGGCGACGACCGCGATCGTTCCCTGGGCCTTGAGGGCGGCATCCGCTCGCACGGTCTCGACGACGGCTGCGTCCACGTCACCGCTGCGCACGATATCAACCGGCCACTCGCTGCCGCGCACCGCCCGCGAGCGCGTCACGGTGAGCCCGTGGGCGATCGCCATGGACTCCGCAACAGCCGCAATCTGCGCGGGCGTGCGGTAGTTGACCGTGAGCTCCTCGAGCCGCCAGGCGTCGCCCACGTGCGGGGTGAGGGCATCCGCCCAGCTCGTGGCCCCCGCCGCCGCGCTCGACTGGGCCACATCGCCCACGATCGTGAACGACTTGAGCGGATTGCGCCGCATCAGCAGCCGCCACTGCATGGGCGACAGCTCCTGCGCCTCGTCCACCACGACGTGCCCGTAAGCCCAGGTGCGGTCGGTCGCCGCGCGCTCTGCAGTGCTCCCGCGCTCGACGGCCGCCTCGAAACCGGCCGCGAGCGTCTTCGCGTCGACGAGGCCCTCTACCTCCATGTTCTCGATGGCGGCCTGCGCGTTCTCGATGTCGCGCTTGCGGGCGAGTTTGCGATCGCGCTTCTCCGCGTCGCTCGTCTCCGAGACCTCGCCGAGCAGCTCCGCCGCCTCATCGAGCAGCGGCACGTCGCTCACCGTGAACGGGGCATCCCGATCCCTGCGGAGCACAGCACGCTTCTCGGCCGACCACTTCGGCGTGAGCGAGGCGAGCCACTGGGGTCGTGCGTAGAGATCCTGAAGCAGCTTCTCCGGCGTGAGCGGTAGCCAAGCGGTGTTCAGTGCCACCTTGATGTCGTCGGCCGTACGAAGGTCTTCCCGCAGCCAGGCCTGGTCGGAGTCCTCGATCGTGTTGCCGTGCGACCGCAATTGGTCGGCGAGCTGGCGGGAGAGGGCGGCGAGCGCGAGCTTGTTGAACTGGGCGCGGCCAACGTTGTGCTGCTTGTGGCCCTCCTGGGCGCGGTGCATGGCCGAGCGGATGAGCTCAGGCTCGATGGTGAGCAGCTCGCCATTGACGTCGGCCACGACGGATTCCTTCGGTACCACCTGGCGCGAGCGAACGGCTCTGGCCACGAGCTGCGCCATCTCGATCGAGCCCTTAAGCACGGCGGCATCCGGCGCGTCTTCGAGCGAGGTGTCGGTGCCCGGGTAGAGCTGTCCCACGCTGGAGAGCACGACGCCAGTCTCGCCGAGGGAGGGCAGCACCGCCTCGATGTACTGCAGGAAGGAGCGCGAGGGCCCGACGATCAACACTCCGGATGTCGCCAGCTTGTCCCGATGCGAATACAGCAGGTAGGCGGCACGATGCAGCGCCACCGCCGTCTTACCGGTGCCGGGCCCCCCTTGCACGACCAGCGCCCCGCGCAATTCGGAGCGGATGATGGCATCCTGCTCGGCCTGGATCGTCGCGACGATGTCCGACATGCGCCCGGTTCGCTCCGCCGTGAGTGACGCGAGCAGCGCGGCCTCGCCCTGCAATTCGGAGGTGTCGCCCGCGAGCAGCTCTGAGTCGAAGATCTCGTCATCGATCCGCACGATGTCGCGGCCCTTGCTGGTGAGATGCCTGCGCGCTCGGGCGCCGAGCGGGGTCGCCGCGGTCGCCTGGTAGAAGGCCCTCGCCTGCGGAACCCGCCAGTCGAGCAGGATCGGCTGCAGGTTCTCGTCGCGCAACCCGATGCGGCCGATGTAGCGGTGCGCAGGTTCGCGGTCCTGCGCCTCCTCTGAGTTGGCAGGAAGCGCAGGGCCGTTCGTAAGAGGGTCAGCCAGAAGTGTCAGGCGCCCGAAGGCGAGACGCTCGTCGATCTCGGTGAGCTGGTTAACCCTGTCCTCGTAGATGCGGGCGAAGGAGTCGCGTTCGGAGCGATTCTGGTGGTTGCCGCCGGGGTTCGAGCGGCGCACGGCATCCAGCTGGCGCTGGGCTTCGTCGCGCAATTCGTCGAGGCGCGCGTAGAGCGTGGCGACGTAATTCTGCTCGCCCGCCAACTCGCTCGATGCCACGTATGCTCCCTGAAATCCGGCTAGCAATTCTACGTGGTTTGCCACCGGGGTATTGACCTCGCGGCCCGGCAGGGGCACAGTGGTCGCAGTACAACTCATCGCCCAGTCGAGTCGCAGGCATTGCCGCACCGCTGGGCGATGAGTCTGTGCGGGCCGGCCTCAAACAGGTCGCACACCCGGCGAGGTGGGCAAAGCCGGAGCCGTGGCACGATAGAGCAGTGACCGACAGCGGGGCGACCCGAACCATCGACTACTCCGCCCTCACCGCACCGGTCTCCCGCGAGGAAGCCAAGATGTTCCGTGCCCAGGCACGAATGCAGCCCGCGTATGCCAGCACCTCGAATGTCGGTGCCGTGATAGTCGTGGCCGTGGTCGCGAGCTTCTTCCTGTTCGCGTTCATCGGAATTGCGAGCTCATTCGCCCAACTCATCACCGACCTCGCCCAGCGTGGCGGCGGGGCCGGACTGATTCCGGCGATCGTGATCCCGCTCATCATCGGTGCTGCGCTGGTGCTCACCGGAATCGGCGTCTTCCGCTCAGTCACGGGCGGCAGCGGGCGCTGGGCGAACTGGTTGCGGATGACGCGCTTCGCGGCCGCCAACGGCCTGGTCTTCGCGCCGCACGACACCGATCCCGCCTATCCGGGGGCAATCTTCGGCCAGGGCCGGTCGCGCACTGTACTCAACCACTTCCGGTCGGCCGATGGCCGCTTCTTCGACTTCGGCAGTTACCGCTACGTCACGGGCAGCGGCAAGAGCCAGACCACACACAACTGGGGCTTCCTGGCGCTCAGTCTGGATCGCGCGCTGCCCAACATGGTGCTCGACTCGAAAGCGAACAATGGCGTGTTCGGCGGCACCAACCTGCCAGCCTCATTCGACAAGAGCCAGGTGCTCTCCCTCGAGGGAGATTTCGACAAGTACTTCACCCTGTACTGCCCGAAGGAGTACGAACGCGACGCGCTGTACGTCTTCACGCCCGACCTCATGGCGCTGCTGATCGACGAAGCCTCACCGTTCGACGTTGAGATCGTGGACAAGTGGATGTTCGTCTACTCCGCGGCCGCCTTCCCCCCGGTGGAGCCCACCGTGTACCAGCGACTGTTCCGCATCATCGACACGGTCGGCGCCAAGACCATTACCCAGACGGACCGGTACGTGGATGAGCGCGTGGCCAACTTCGCAGCCAACATCGTCGCCCCGCAGGGCCAGCGCCTCAAGCGCGGCTTCTCGATCGGCGGGCTCGTCATAGTGGTGCTGGTCGCGGTGTACTGGATCGGTTCGTTCGTATATCCACTGTTCTCTCGATGAGTGCACCGCAGCGATGAGCGAACAGCAAGAGCATCCTGTTCAGCCCCGCACCAGCCACTTCCTCGACCTGAGGCCGTTCAGCGAGAGCCGTGCGTTCGCGCGCCTCTGGGGCGGAACTGCCATCTCGGGCATCGGCGCCCAGATGACCCTGGTCGCCATCGGCCTGCAGGTCTACGACATCACCCACTCCACGTTCGCCGTGGCCCTCGTGGGTGGATTCTCGCTGCTACCCATGATCGTCTTCGGCATCTACGCCGGGATGCTCAACGATGCTCTCGATCGCCGCACGGTGCTCATCTGGTCGGCGTGCATCCTCTGGGCGTCGTCCATCGGGCTCGCGGTGCTCGCCTGGATGCACGTCGCCGTGGTCTGGCCGCTCTACCTGCTCGCGATCGTCAACGCGATCGCCGCCTCGGCCTCGGGCACCACCCGGTTCTCGATCCTGCCGCGGCTGCTGCCACCTTCACTGCTGCCGGCCGCGGCGGCCCTCAACGGCATCAGCATCGGGGTCATGCTCACCGTCGGGCCCGCGCTGGCCGGGGTTCTGGTCGCTGCAGGCGGATTCGGGTGGACGTACACGGTCGACGTGATCCTGTTCGTGGCCGCCTTCGCCGGCATCGTGGCGCTGCCGAAACTGCGTCCGGAGGGCGAGATCTCGCGACCGGGGTGGAGCTCAATCCGCACCGGCTTGGCGTTCCTGCGCACGGCGCCGAACATCCGCATGTCGTTCATCGTGGACATCGTCGCGATGACCCTCGGCCGGCCGAACGTGCTGTTCCCGGCCGTGGGAGCCCTGGCCATCGGCGGCGGGCCGATCACCGTCGGCATCCTCGTCGCGGCCGCAGCGATCGGAACCCTGCTCAGCAGCGTGTTCTCGGGGCGGCTGGGCGGCGTCCGTCGACACGGCGTGGCCATCGGCTGGTCGATCGCCGTCTACGGCTTCTGCATCGCGCTGTTCGGCGCGGTGATCCTCGCGATCTCGCTCGGCTGGTTGGAGCGCGGGTCGGCCGCCTGGAGCGGAGTCAACCTGCCCGCGCTTATCGTCGCCAGCGTCGCCCTGGCCGGTACCGGCGCTTCGGATAATGTGAGCTCGATCTTCCGCCAAACGATGTTGCAGACCGCCGCGCCAGACAACATCCGCGGGCGCCTGCAGGGCATCTTCACCGTGGTGGTCACCGGCGGGCCGCGCCTCGGCGACCTCTACATGGGCGGCCTCGCCGCGCTCACGACACTGTGGCTGCCACCCGTGGTGGGCGGGTTGGCCATCATCGTGATCGTCGGGCTGCTGGTGCGTGCGCAGGGCACGTTCCGCAACTACGACGCACGTGACCCGAAGCCGTAGCTGACGATATCTGCCTAGCTGACGAGCTTGGGCAGCACGTCGCGGCCGAAGACCTCAGCCCACTCCCGCTGGTTGCGTCCAACGTTGTGCAGATACAGGTGAGTGATGCCGAGGTCGAGGTACTTCTGGATCTCGGCGCGGTGCTTGTCCGGGTCGCTCGAGATGAGCATCCGACCCTCGAAGTCCTCCGGGCGCACCAGCTTGGCCATCTGCTCGAACTCGAACGGTGAGCGGATGTCGCCCTTCGGGAACTTCATGCCGCCGTTCGGCCACTCGACCATCGCGTTCGCCAGCGCCTCCTCATCGGTGGCCGCCCAGGACAGGTGCAACTGCAGCACCTTCGGCATCGTGGATGGGTCTTTGCCGACCTCCTTGGCGCCCTCGTCGAACTTCTGGAACAGGCCGCTGATCTTCTCCAGCGGTGCACCGACCGTGATGAGGCCGTCGACCGTTTTGCCCGCCCGCTTCGCGGTCACCGGCCCGGCGGTCGCGACGTAGATCGGCGGGGGCGAGTCCGGCAGTGTCCAGAGCCGGGTGGTCTCGAGCTTGAAGAACTGCCCGGAGTGCTTGACGTCCTTGCCGGTGAAAAGTTTCTTGATGATGTCGATCGCCTCGAACATCCGGTTGATGCGCTCGGGCGCCTCCGGCCAGTAGCCGCCCACGATGTGCTCGTTGAGCGCCTCGCCCGATCCGAGCCCCAGCCAGTGCCGCCCCGGATACATGGCAGCGAGGGTCGCGGAGGCCTGCGCCACGATCGCGGGGTGGAAGCGGAACGACGGACAGGTCACTCCAGGGCCGACATCCCCTGTGGTGTTGCCGGCGATGGCTGTCATCACATTCCAGACGAACGCGGCCTGCCCCTGCTGGGGCACCCACGGCTGGAAGTGGTCAGCGGCCATCACGCCGCTGAATCCGTGTTCCTCCGCGAACTTCGCGTCGGCGACGATGTCATTGGGGTGAAACTGCTCCAGCATCGCTGCGAGCCCGATCTGCGTGGTCATACCTGATTCTAGGCAGCCGCGCTTGCGCCGAAACGCCAGACCGGGCTCGCGGCGGGCTAGCTGGTGGTGGCCCCCGTCGCCGGGAGCACCGGCTGGGCCGGCGTCGCTGCCTTGAGCGCCGCGCGCGACTTCAGGATGGACTCGAGCAGCGCCGACTCATCGGCCTCCGCGCCGATGGAGTTGCGACCGGTGATGATGCGCTGGCGAGCGAACGCGAGGTGGGTGGCATCCTGCACGTACTTCTTCATCACACCTCCGACACCGCGCTGACGGGCCCATGCCCGCGACTGGCGACGACCCGCGGGGGTGGCGAGGGAGTTGACCTCGTCCTGGTTGAACCAACCTGCGGCCGCATACTCCGTGAGGCGATCGCGGGTGAGCCGGGACTCCTGGCGACGCAGCAGGAGCACCAGGGTGACGGCGATGAGGAACAGCGGGAACTGGAGCAGGAAGTAGTACTGGTAGAAGTCGCCGACGATGAACAGCGCGCCGTTCCAGAGCGCATGCAGCAGCATTGCCGGAACGAGGCCGACGATCCAGAAGCCGATCGCGCCGATCCCGCGAACTCCGCGACGGGCCGCGAAGCCGAGCGCCAGGCCCGTGCACGACGTGAACATCACGTGCGCGAATGGTGACATGATCCCTCGGATCAGGAACAGTTCTGCCACGCTGCCGTCAACCTGGCCAGCATCCAGCAGTTGGCCGCCGAAGTACAGGATGTTCTCGGTGAACGCGAAACCACCCGCAACCCAGGCCGCGTAGACCACGCCGTCGACCGGTCCGTCGAAGAAGCGCTTGGCGACGAAGAAGATCACGAGAAGACCGAGACCCTTCGCACCTTCCTCGGCGATCGGAGCCTGAATGACGGCTCCGACGAAGTCATAGGAGCTGCCGGGTCCGCCGTTCGCGTTGACGTACGCGTCAACGGTCGCGCCGACAACGAGCGCGATGATCACCGCTACAGCGGCGCCCCACAGGAACGCGAACAGGATCGCGAGACGCGGCTCCGGCTCCCAGCGGTCGATCCAGCGCGCACCGAAGAAGACAATCGTGAGCGGCACAAGAGCCAGGAGTCCGCCCAGTTCGAACGCATCCGGACCCAAACCGTTGATCAGATACACCGCGACGCCGAGCGCGAGCACCGACAGCACGATCACGCCGATGACCCCGAGGATCACGGTGAGACTGCTGCGCTTGACCGGCTGGGTGAGCCCGGGATGTCCGGCCTGGTCGGTCTGCGTCTCGACGGCCGCTGGGGCCGGAATCGGCTCCGGCGCATTCGTCACCGCGGCGGACGCCGTGAGGTCGGGCGGAAGGTCAGTGCCGGCTGCCGGCTTCTTGTCGCTGGTGGTCATGCGCAACACAATATCGGTCGCGACGGCCCACGGTCACGACCCGCGCGGTTATCACCCGGGCGTCACCCCTGCTGTTCGCGAAGAATCTGTAGAGCCCTGGTCACCCGGTCGCCCAGGCCCGCGTTGCGCTTGACCGATCGGCGCTCGAGTTCGGTAAGCAGGCGCACGGTTTCGGCACGCTGCTTCTCATGCACGTCGCGCCATGCGGCCTCGGCGCGGAGGAAGGCCTGGGAACCCGCGACCGCGAGCCCGCCGCTCAACACCGGCACGAGAAACCCGAGCACGATGAGCCACGGCAGCTGGCGCTCCCCCACGGCGACGACAACCGCCACCGACACGGCGAGGCCGATCAGCACGGGAAGAATACGCACGATTCCGGCCGAGAACAGGTATCCGATGGCGGCCGGCGTACTGGGAACGCGGGCCCGGCCGCCCCGACGCTCTCCATCGATCGCCGCCAGCCAACGCCGCAGGCCGGCGATCTCGTCCCTGGAAATGCGTTCGGTTCCCGCCGAACGCAACTCGTCGCGCAGGTCGCGGTAGTCGATCGCCGAGTCGCTCACCAGTCCGACGATCAGCACGAGTGCTGCTCCCGCCGCTGCGGCGCCGAGTGCGAGTGCCAGCACGAGCCCGAGCAGCGGTTGGCCGAGATCGAAGAACAGGCGGGACGCGAAGTCGACCCCCACGCCGATGCCGACGAGAACGACGGATGCGAACGGCACCACCCAGAACAGCCCTCGCGTGCGCTGACGCGACACGCGACCCCTGCGCTCCCCGTCGTGGGCGGTACTCGCGTCGAACGTTGACGTTCCGAGATCACCGAGTTGGAACAGCAGGGACAGCACCCACACGCCGGCAAGCACAGCGGCGACGATCCACGGCGTTTCCACGATCCGACCCTACTAGGTCGCCGGTACGACTCCCAGGGTCCTTCGGGTGATGCCAACGCTCACGATTGCCGCCACCATGCACAGCCCGGCCGCGCCGAACCACGCGATCGTGTACTGGCCCGTACTGTCCCGGATGACACCGGCAACGGTTGCCGCGATGGCGGCGCCGATCTGGTGGCTGGCGAAGACCCAGCCGAACACAATCGGGCCGTCCTTGCCGAACACCTCGCGGCAGAGGGCGACCGTCGGGGGCACCGTGGCAACCCAGTCCAGTCCGTAGATGACGACGAACAGGATGATCGGCGGCTGCACGGTTGCAGAGAGCAGGAACGGCAGCACCAGCAGCCCGATGCCGCGGAACGTGTAGTAGCCAGCGAGCAGGATCCGCGGGTTGAACCGGTCGGTGAGCCAGCCGGAGGCGATGGTGCCGATGATGTCGAACACGCCCACAACGGCGAGGAGGCCGGCGGCCGTGGTCTCCGGCATCCCGTGGTCGTGTGCGCTCGGAATGAAGTGGGTGCCGATGAGTCCGTTTGTGGTCGCGCCGCAGATCGCGAATCCAGCAACCAGGGCCCAGAAGGTGCGCACCTTGGTGGCACGTCGCAGGGTGCCGAGCGCAATCTTCACGGCGTTTCCGCGGGCGGGCGGGGCGTACACGTAGCTCTCCGGGGCGCCGTACGGAGTGAGACCGACGTCGACCGGGTGATTGCGCAGGAACAGCAGCACGAGCGGCACCACGACGAGCGCGCCGCCCGCCACCAGCAGCGAGGCCTGGCGCCAACCCTGGTTCTCGACGAGCACGGCGATCAACGGCAAGAACGCGAGCTGACCGGTGGCGCTGCCGGCGGTGAGGATGCCGACCACTAGTCCACGGCGCTTCACAAACCACTGGTCCGCCACCGTCGCAGCAAATACCAGGGCCATCGACCCGGTGCCGAGGCCGATGAGCACGCCCCAGGTGAGCACGAGCATCCACGGCTCTGTCGCGAACACGCTCAGTGCGGCACCGGATGCCACCAGCAGAAGCGCCACGGAGGTCACCTTGCGCAGGCCGAAGCGCGACATCAGCGCGGCGGCGAACGGAGCCATGAGCCCGAACAGCAGCAGGTTGACCGTCACCGCGAGCGACAGCTGCGTGCGTGACCAGCCGAACTCGTCCTCGAGTGGCAGCATCAGCACGCCAGGGGCAGCACGGAACCCGGCCGCGCCGACGAGCGCCAGGAACGCCACAGCGGCGACGATCCAGGCCGGATGCGGTCCGCGGCGAGTACGTGTGAGAACGGGTGTGTCTGTGGCCATAGTTCGAGTATGGTGGGTGGCGTGGTGGCTGAACAGGGCTACAACGCAAGATTTCGGCCAAATGCCGACCACTATGAGCCAGAGAGGGCGAGACCATGCACGAGATCGCCGTTATTGCACTCGAGGACGCTGTTGCGCTTGACCTCGGCATTCCCCGCCAGGTGTTCGGTGGTGTACTGGACGACTCTGGCGAAGCTCGATACCTCGTGCGGCTGTGCACCGTCGACGGGCGCCCGGTGCGCACGAACGCCGGATTCTCGGCCAACGTCGAGCACGACCTGTCCATCGTGGCGACCGCGGACACGGTGATCGTGTTGCCGGGAGGTCAGGCGCGCACCGGACCGTTCCCAGCAGAACTGCGCTCGGCCATCGTCGGCGCCCACGACCGCGGCGCGCGCATCATCTCGATCTGCACCGGCGCTTTCACCGTGGCCGAATTCGGCTTGCTCGACGGCCGGCGTGCGACGACCTACTGGCAGCGCACCGACGAGTTCCGCGAGCGCTTCCCGCTCGTGCAGCTGGAGCCCGACGTGCTCTTCGTCGAAGACGGGATCCTGAGCTCAGCGGGAGTCGCGGCCGGCCTCGACCTCTGCCTGCACGTGGTGCGATCCGACTTCGGCGTGGCGGCGGCGAACCAGGCCGCGCGACGACTGGTGATGGCTCCCACGCGCCCGGGTGGCCAGGCCCAGTTCATCGAGCGGCATCGACCAGCGGATGACGGCGAGCAGTTGTCCACCGTGCTCGGCTGGGCCGCGCGCAATCTCGACGCCCCGCTCAGCGTCGACCTGCTCGCCCGGCGCGCCGTGATGAGCGAGCGCACCTTCACCCGGCGCTTCCGTGAGCGCACGGGAACCAGCCCAGCGGCCTGGATCGCCAACGAGCGTCTCGCGTACGCGCGCGAGCTGCTCGAGAGCACCTCGCTGTACATCGACGAGGTCGCGCGCCTGAGCGGGCTGGGCAGCGGCACGAACCTGCGCTCGCAGTTCCAGCGGCGCTTTGGCCAGACCCCCACGGAGTACCGCAGGGTGTGGGTGGACCGGGCGAGCTAGGAGCCCCGCCGACAAAAGGGTGAGACTGCGACCATCACTGCGTGAGCAGGCCAGCGTCCACCACATGCTGGCTGCCAGTGACGTGGCGGGCGCGATCGCTCGCGAGGTAGAGCACGAGCTCGGCGACATCCGCTGTCTGAATCCACGGCACTCCGGGCTGCAGGTTGCCTGCGCTGCGCTGCGCGATCTCGATCGCGGTGGCGCCCTCGAGTTCGGCGAGCCCATCGTTCATCGGTGTGTCCACCCCGGTCGGGTGGATGCTCACCACGCGAATACCGAACGGCGCCAACTCAATCGCCCAGGCCTTCGTGAGCCCGGTGAGCCCGTGCTTGGACGCCACGTAGTGCGAGAGTCGATTGCCGCCGCGCAGCCCCATGACGCTCGAGTTGTTGAGGATGACGCCCCGGCCCGCCGCCTTCATGTGCGGAACCACGGCGCGCGTCACCAGGAACGGCCCCTTGAGGTTCACGTCGAGCATCGAGTCCCACTCGAGCTCGGTCATGTGCTCAAGTGCGGCGTAAGCCACGATCCCGGCGTTGTTGAACAGCACGTCGATGCGACCGAACTCCGCCATCGTCACGTCGACGGCCTGCTGGATCGCCCCGGCATCCCGCACGTCGCCCGCGAACACCAGGGCACGACGACCGAGCGCCTCCACCTCGCCCTTCAGCGACTCCAGTTCGGCAGTGCTGCCCTGGGCATAGGCGGGATACGCGATCTTGGCCGCGACGTCGAAGCCGACGATGTCGGCGCCGCCCGCTGCGAGGGCAAGTGCGACAGCGCGACCCTGGCCGTGCGCTGCGCCGGTGATGAACGCGACCCTGCCGGCGAAATCAGCGGGTGCGCTCATCCCCGGGCTTCCGGTAGTCGTAGAGCACCTCGTCGAGTGGCACGCGGCCCACCGTATTGAACAGGTTGGTCGCCACCATCTGGCCGGCGAAGGCGAGCAGCAGCACGCGCAGCTGCGGGCTGAATGCGGCCTCGAGGCGACCGTAGAACTCGTCAGGGATGGCACCGGGTTCGGCGGCGATCAGTCGACCCCAGTCGATGAGCAGCTGCTCGGTCTCTGTGACCTGCGGGTTATCCGGGTCCTCGCCGTTGTCGATCAGGATGCGACGGAAGAACACCGAGCACACCAGGCAGTCGTTCTCGTCGGAGATCGCGTAACTGAACAGCGACACCGCGCGCTCGCCGATGAACGGCACCAGCTCATCCCGCAGCGTGTACCACTCCATGTAGGCGGTGAAACTGGGCACGTGCGACAGCAGCGTCGCCTTCATGTTGGTGATGCGCCCGCCGTAGCGAGCCTGCTGGCGGTCGCTCGCCGCCTTACCGTCTGCACCGAGCTCGTCATAGCTGGTGATCGGCAGGAACGTTGGAGAGCTCATGCGAACCAGAGTAGCCGTGCGCCCCGCATCACTGGGGCCGTGTTACCTCGACTGACTCGGCGTCGAGTGGCACCCCAGTAGCGCTGATGAACCCCACCCGAACCGGCTCATGGGTCTCACGATCGCGATACACGGTGCCCGCACCGAACCCAGCAGGGTGATGGTCATTGGTCCAGCTGGCGAGTGCCCCGAGCACCACCCGCAATTCGCGGCCACTCTCGGTCAGGTGATAGCTGGAGCGCTCCCGGGCGCCCTCCTCTCGATAGCTGCGCCGCTCGAGCACCCCCGCGTCGACGAGGGTCGCGAGGCGAGCCGTGAGGATGTCGGTGGATACCCCGAGACTGGACTGGAACTCGGAGAATCTGGTGGACCCCCAGAATGCCTCGCGCACCACAAGGAGCGTCCATTTCTCACCGAGTACCTCAAGGCTGCGGGCGATCGAACACGTGGCTACTGCTGTCATGTTGCGATCCTACCAAAGCTGACTTTGAAAAACCAAGCGAGAGTGCTAGCGTCGGAACATGCCCACATCCCCCAGTGAAAC
Organism: Rhodoglobus sp.; assembly: GCA_040002655.1. Classification (GTDB taxonomy): domain Bacteria; phylum Actinomycetota; class Actinomycetes; order Actinomycetales; family Microbacteriaceae; genus Rhodoglobus. Next base: position 17,883 of record JBDUEC010000009.1, read on the forward strand.
CGCTGTCGAAGCGCCGCCCCTGAACGCTGCACCCCTGCGGGGCCGCCGCAGCTTCCTCACGGCGGCGGCGGTGATCGTCGTCGCGCTCTGGGCGAGCGGCGCTCCCGCCATGGTCTACCCGGTGTACACGGCCGAATGGCTGCTGCAGCCGATCGTGATCACCACGATCTTCGCGCTCTACCCGGTGAGCCTGGTGATCGTGCTCGTGGTCTTCGGTGGCATCTCGGACTACATCGGTCGTCGGGCCACCCTGCTGATCGGCCTCGCCATCATCCTGGCCGGCGTGCTGGTGTTCGCGCTCGCACCCGGCGTCGAGTGGCTGTTCATCGGTCGCGTACTGCAGGGCATCGGCGTCGGACTCGCGATCAGTCCGGCGGGTGCCGCCCTGGTGGAGTTCAACCCGAACGGGAAGACGTCCACGGCGAGCTCGGTGAACACGGCCGCTGCGGCGACCGGGCTCGCCCTCGCAACGGTTGTGGGTGGGGCGCTCGTGCAGTACGCGCCACTGCCATCCCACCTCACCTTCTGGGTGCTCGCGGTCGTGGTCGCCGTCGTCTTCGTGGCGGTCTGGTTCCTGCCGCGCGGCGTCGTGGCGCAGGCCGCGGGGCCGTGGCGCCCGCGTCCGCTGCTGGTTCCGCGCGGCATCCGCCTCGTCTTCGCGATCGGCACACTGTCGATCACGGCCGGGTTCGCCATGGGTGCACTGTTCCTGTCGCTCGGCTCCCAGATCGCAAAAGACCTGATCAAGACCGACAACGCGCTGCTCGCCGGAGCGGTGATGTCGGTCTCCGCTCTCGTGATGATCGCCATCGTATTCATCGCCAGGTCGTTCAGCGCCAGAACTTCGATCATCGTCGGCGGCGTGACGACCGCGGTCGGCATGCTCCTGCTGGTGGCCGCGGCCATGTCGGCGTCGATCGTGGTGTTCCTGCTGTCGTCGCTCGTGGCCGGGGCCGGCTACGGCCTGCTGTTCCTGGGCGGACTGACGATCGTCAACCAGTACGCGCCGGTGCATCACCGGGCGGGCACGCTGTCGGCGGTGTACCTGATCGCCTATCTCGCGCAGGGCCTCACCGCGGTCGCGGTCGGGTCATCCGCCACCACGATCGGACTCCAGCCGGCGCTCGACCTCTGGTCGCCGTTGATCGCGGTGGTCTGCGTGCTGGCCACCGTGCTCGCGCTCACCTTCAGCCGCTCCCGTCGGGTCGCGCTGGCCTGACTCTTTCGTGTTCGTGCGGCTCAGAACACCTTGCCGGGGTTCAGGATGCCGAGCGGATCGAACACCCGCTTCACCTGGCGCTGCAGCTCGAACTGGTCATCGCCGAGTTCGTCGCGCAGCCAGCGCCGCTTGAGCAGGCCGATGCCGTGCTCCCCGGTGAGCGTGCCACCGAGGCGCAGGGCTTCCAGGAAGAGCTCGCCCGCTGCTGACCAGATCGTGTCGGGCACCTCCTCCCCCACATAGAGGAAGTTGGGGTGCAGGTTGCCGTCCCCCGCGTGCGCGACAGTGGGAATCGAGATGCCGTACTTCGCCTCGATACCGCCGATCGCGGCGAACATCGCGGGCAGCTGGCTGCGCGGCACGCAGACGTCTTCGATGAGCACGGTGCCGAGCGCGACCATGGCCGGGTGCATCGAACGGCGGAAGGCGAGCAGGCGGTCGGCCTCGACCGGATCATCGGTGAGCTCTGCCACCGCTCCGAGCGAGCGGATGATCGCGAGTGCGGCATCCGCTTCCCTGATCGCGCCGGGTCCGTCGGTCTGCACGATGAGCTGAGACCCGACCGGCTGCTCCACGCCCAAATAGTCGGCGATCGCAACGAGGGCGCTCTCGCCGATCAACTCCATGATCGAGGGTCGCAACCCGGACGCGGTGATCGCAGCGGATGCCCGCGCCGCGTCTCCGACAGACGCGAACGACGCGCGAATGGTCGGCACCGGCCCCCGCACCACCGGACGCAGTCGCACCGTCGCCTCCACAATGACCCCGAGCGTGCCCTCCGAACCGATCATCAGCGCGGTGAGGTCGAGCCCGGTGACGCCCTTCACGGTTCGGTGGCCAAGGTTGAGCAAGCGGCCGTCCGCGAGCACAACTTTGAGCCCGAGCACCGCCTCGCGGGTGACGCCATACTTCGCGCAGAGCAGGCCGCCCGCGTTGGTGGCGATGTTGCCGCCGACCGTCGAGATCGCCCGGCTGGCCGGGTCGGGGGCGAACCACAGGCCATGGGGCGCGAGCCGCGCGTTGAGCTCAGCGTTGATGATGCCCGGCTCGATCACCGCGAGCTCGTCTTCGACAGATACCTCGAGCACCCGGTCCAGTGCGAGGGTGGAGAGCACGATCTCCCCAGCGCCGGCAATCGCACCCCCGGCCAAGCCGGTGCCCGCGCCGCGGGTCACGACCGGGGTGCGGGTTTCGGTGGCGATGCGCATGGTCGCCTGCACATCCTCGATCGACCGAGCCGTGACGATCGCCAGCGGCGCAGCGCCCGAGATGTGACCGGACTTGTCTGAGCGGGTCGCGGCCAGCGCGATCGGGTCGCTCGAGACCGCGTCGCCCACCTGCGCGCGCAGTCGCTGGAGGACATCGGCCGCCGAGGGGTCGGCGGCTGAATCGTCTGTACCGAAGGTCACGCTGTGATTGTCGCACGGAGGGCGCGGCGGCAATCGGGCGCCCCGGTGCCATGGCACAGGGAACGAATGTCCACGATCTGTGAGGTCGCGGCGCTTGTCCCTGACCGGAGCCGCGTGGTCAATGCGCTGCGCGGGTACTCGCCGCCGGGCTGTGTCCGATTCCCGCTAGCGGATGTCGCTGGCGGGTGCGAACCTGAGGTCATGACCGCCACCGATCCACTGTTCGCCGAGCGCTATCGGGCGATGTCGTCGCGGGATGCCCGATTCGACGGACAGTTCATCACCGGGGTGCACTCCACCGGCATCTACTGTCGCCCCAGCTGCCCGGCGATGACACCACACGCCAAGAATGTGCGGTTCTACCGCACGGCCGCTGCCGCGCACGAGGCGGGCCTGCGCGCCTGCAAGCGCTGCCTGCCCGACGCCGTTCCCGGCTCGCCGGACTGGAACATCCACGACGACCTCGCCTCCCGGGCGATGCGCCTGATCACGGATGGCGTGGTCGAGCGCGAGGGCGTGCCCGGCCTCGCGAAGCGGCTGGGCTACACCTCCCGCCACCTCACCCGGGTGCTCCAGTCCGAGCTGGGAGCAGGCCCGCTCGCCCTCGCCCGCGCCAACCGCGCGCAGAATGCCCGAACCCTGCTCACGACGACCGACCTGTCCGTCGCGGACGTGGCGTTCGCGTCTGGGTTCGCGAGCATCCGCCAATTCAACGACACCATCCTTGCGGTGTACGAGACCACGCCGAGCGCGCTGCGAGCGCTGCGTCGCTCGCGGCCCAGCGAGTCGGCCGAGTCCACGATCGCCCTGCGGTTGCCTGCGCGCGCGCCCTTCGATGGCGCCGGGCTGTTGCGATTCTTCGCCGACCACGCCGTGACCGGTCTCGAAACCGGCGGCGACAGCTGGTTCGAGCGCGCGGTACGGCTCCCACACGGCATCGCGCACCTGCGCGTGGCGCTCGACGGCGACACCGGGGTCACCTGCACGGCCCGGCTCGAGAACGTGGCAGACGTCGCGACCCTCGTCGCCCGGGTACGCCGCCTGTTCGACTTGGACGCCGACTCGGTCGCCATCGACGCCGCGCTCGCCACCGATCCCCTGCTCGCGCCGCTCCTCAGGGCGCGACCAGGGGTACGGATGCCGGGCAGTCTGGATGCCGAGGAGGCACTGTTCCGCACGATGGTCGGCCAGCAGATCTCGGTGGCCGCCGCGCGCACCGTGCTCGGAACCCTCACGCGGGAACTCGGCGGCGACGGGTTGTTCCCGACCGCAGCCCAGTTCCTGGAACGCGGTGCCGAGGTGCTGCGCGGCCCAGCCTCCCGGGTCGCCACCATCCTCGGGGTCGCGCGCGCGCTGGTCGACGGACGCCTCGACCTCGATCTCGGGATGCCCGCGGACGACTTCCAGGCGCAGCTCACGGCGCTGCCCGGCATCGGTCCGTGGACCGCCGGCTACCTCGCGATGCGCGTGCTCGGCAGCCCGGACGTGCTGCTCACGAGCGATCTCGTGATCCTGCAGAGCGCGCAGAAGCTGGGCCTGCCGTCGACCACGAAGGGGCTCGACGACTACGCCCGGCGCTGGTCACCGTGGCGCAGCTATGCCGGGCTGCACCTCTGGCGCAATCGCTAGCATCGGATGCATGAACGACAGCAACGATGCCGTACCCGGGGATGGCCGCAATGAGACCGAGGCAGAGCGCCTCGATCGCAACTGGACGGAGATCCTTCAGGAGCTGCGCGTCATCCAGACGGGCACGCAGATTCTCACGGGGTTCCTGCTCACCATCGTGTTCCAGCAGCGTTTCACCACGCTGAACCAGTTCCAGCTCGATGTCTACCTGGCGCTGGTCATCCTCGCCGCGGCGACGACCGCGCTCGGGCTCGCCCCGGTGAGCCTGCACCGGGCGCTGTTCCGCCGGCAGGCGAAGGAGAAACTGGTACGGATCGCGAACCGCATCCTCAAGCTCACTCTCGTGCTCGTGGTCGTGGTGCTCTCCGGCACGGTGCTCCTGATCTTCGACGTTGTCGGTGATCACACGATCGCGATCGTCGTGGGGATCCTGTGTCTCGTCGCGATCTCGGCGACCTGGCTGCTCCTACCGATCGGGTTCAACCGGCGGCACCCGCGCTCCTGAACCCCCTGTCAACCCGGTTGAGGCGACGGATGGCGCGACGTACCGTGAAATGAGATCCAGACTGAGACCCACTAGGAACGGAGACCTCGTGCCACGCAACCCCAGCCTCAAGGACCCGAAGCTCTACGACGAGCTGGTCAAGGAGGGCGACAGTAAGCAGAAGGCCGCGCGCATCAGCAATGCGGCCGCGAAGACAAGCCGTTCGGCGATCGGTCGCAAGGGCGGCAAGTCCGGCGACTACGAGGACTGGACAGTCGGCGACCTGCGCAGGAAGGCGAAGGAGATCGGCCTCACCGG
>JBDUEC010000010.1:0-22478 GCA_040002655.1 Rhodoglobus sp.
TATAACCAATTGCTTCTGAAACTGATTGGTTATTCAATGGAAACCGAGCAACTGGACAGCATCTTCGCCGCCCTCGCCGATCCGACGCGGCGCGCGATCCTGCAGCGTCTTGCCGACGGCGACGCGAACGTCGCCGACCTGGCCGAACCGTTCGCCATGAGTCAGCCTGCGGTTTCCAAGCACCTGAAGGTGCTTGAGGGCGCGGGCCTCATCTCCCGCACCCGGGTCGCAACCGCCCGCTTCAGCCACCTCGAAGCCGAACCGCTGAAGGAGGCGACCGAGTACATGGAGCGATACAGGCGCTTCTGGAAGAAGACCTTCGACCGTCTCGACGAGGCATTAGCCGCGTTCCAGGCGACCGCCACAACAACCGAAGAGCCCACCGAAACAACGAACAAGGAGAACACCGATGACTGAGATCATTCCTCCGGAGGTCACCGACCGTGACGTCTACATCACGCGGAGCTTCGACGCTCCACGAGAGCTGGTCTGGAAGTTCTGGACCGACCCCGAGCGCCTCGCCGAGTGGTTCGGCCCGAACGGCATCTCGACGCCGACCGCCCGCATGGAGATGGATGTGCGCGACGGTGGCACCTGGAACCTCGCGATGGTCAGCGACGAGACCGGTGACGTGTTCCCGATGAGCGCGACCATCGTCACGGCTCGCGAGCCGGAGTACCTGGAGATGGTCGCCTCGGCGCAGACCGGCGCCGGTGACATCGAGGGCGTGTTCCTGCGCGTCACCTTCCACGACCATGGTGACAAGACCCGCATGACCCTGCACCAGGGCCCGTTCAGCGACGAGCAGCGCGACATGACCAGCTCGGGCTGGAACGAGTCGTTCGTCAAGCTCGACGGCATCTTTGCGGAGGCCCACTCATGAGTCAGGATGTTGCGATGACGACCACGCAGACAGTCACCTCGACAGACGGCACGGTCATCGCCTACGAGAAGGTGGGCACGGGTCCCGCGCTCGTACTCGTGGACGGCGCCCTCTGCTCCCGGGACTTCGGCCCCTGCCGCAGCCTCGCGAACCACCTCGCCGACCACTTCACGGTGTACTTCTACGACCGTCGCGGTCGCGGGGAGAGCGGCGACGTGCAGCCGTACTCGGCCGAGAAGGAGTACCAGGACCTCGAAGCCGTCATCGGCGCGGCGGGAGGCGATGCGTACGTGACGGGGTTCTCGTCCGGTGCGGCGATCGCGCTGCAGGCCGCGGCATCCGGTGTGGCGATGCGCAAGCTGGCCTCCTACGAGGCGCCGTACGTCGGCCTGAACCAGGTCAACGGGAAGGACGTGGACTACCTCGCCCGCCTGAACGAGCTGCTCGCAAAGGGCGACCGCGGCGGGGCCGTCGGCTTCTTCATGGTGAAAATGGTAGGCGGCCCGTTCTTCCTGCCGCTGATGATGAAGCTCATGCCGAAAGTGTGGAAGCAACTGCAGGCGGTCGCCCACACCCTGCCGTACGACGCGACGGTGCTTGGCGACTTCACCGTGCCGAGATCGACACTGGCGAAGATCACGGTTCCGACCCTCGTGATGGGTGGCAGCAAGGCCAAGCCGAACATGGCGGCCGCCGTGCAGGGCGTGGCGGATGCCGTGCCCGGCTCGGTGCACCACACCCTCGCCGGGCAGACTCACCAGGTCGCGGACGCGGCGATCGCGCCCGAGCTCATCGAGTTCTTCCGCTAAACCTCACCAGGGGACGGTTCCGGCGGCATCCTGGAAGGTGCCCGTGGGGCCGTCCCCTTCTATCGTCGCGAGGCGCACGATCGCGTGGGTGCCCTCCTCGACCGTCTGCGTTCCACGGTGCCCGTTGAAATCCGTTGCGGTGTAGCCGGGATCGACGGCGTTCACCCGGATGTCGGGTAGGGCCTTCGCATACTGCATGGTGATCATCGTGAGCGCGGACTTGGACGATGCGTAGGAGACCGACTGGATGGTCGACGCGAACGTTGTCGGATCGTTCGTGACCGTGAAGGATCCCAGCCCGCTCGTCACGTTGACGATGACCGGGTTGGCGGAGAGTTCCAGGAGCGGCAGGAAGGCGTGGGTCATTCGCACCACCCCGAACACGTTGGTCTCATAGACCTCGCGGATGTCGGCGGCGGTGACATCGGCGGGGGCGGTGCGGGCTCCGACAATGCCCGCGTTGTTGATGAGTACGTCGATGTGGCCGTCGCTGTCGCGAATCGTCGCGACGGCGGCATCCACTGACGCGTCGTCGGTCACGTCCAGTTGCACGAAGCGCGCGCCCAGTTCGGACGCTGCCATAGTGCCCGCTGCGGTGTCGCGTGCGCCGACCCAGACGGTGTGGCCGAGTTCGATGAGGCGGCGGGCGGACTCGAAGCCGAGCCCTTTGTTTGCTCCGGTGATCAGTGTGATTGTCATGAGCCCATGCTGCGTGGGGCGCACGGAGACAGACAGCACCCCGCTCGACCCTAGGACTGGCGGTACCACCCGGATGCGGTCGAAAGGCAGCAGACTGGGCAGGTGACCGACTCCGAACTCGCGAGACTCCTGCGCACCTGGCGCGACCGCGCGACGCCAGCGGATGCCGGGCTCCCCGCCGGGGGCACACGCCGGGCCGCGGGGCTGCGACGCGAGGAGCTCGCCGGTCTGGCCGGCCTCTCGGTGGACTACGTCGTGCGACTGGAACAGGGCCGCTCGACCCACCCCTCCGCCCAGGTCGTCGGCTCCCTCGCGCGCGCATTGCGGCTATCGATGGACGAAACGGATCACCTGTATCGCGTCGCCGGCATGCTCCCGCCCACCTCGGGCACCGTACCCACGCACATTCCGCCGGGCGTGCACCGGCTGCTCGACCGTCTCGCCGACACCCCGGTGAGCGTGCACAGTGCGAGCTGGACGATGCTCACCTGGAACCCGCTCTGGGCTGCGCTGCTCGGTGACCCGACGGCAAGAACCGGCCGGGGCTGGAACATCGCGTGGAATCACTTCTCCGGCGGGGAGACTCGGGTCGTGCGCGAGGCGACCGAGACCGCCGCCTTCGAACGCTCGATGGTCGCCGACCTGCGCGAGGCATCCGGCCGCTACCCGCGGGACACCGAGCTGGCGGGAATGGTCGCTGACCTGCAGCGCACGAGCGCCCGGTTCGCGGAGCTCTGGGCCGCAGGCGAGGTCGCGTCGCATGAGTCCGCTCGCAAGACGATTGATCATCCGCTCGTCGGTCGAGTGACGTTCGACTGCGACGTGCTCAGCGCCGCATCGAGTGACCTGCGGATCGTCGCGTACACCGCCGAACCCGGCTCCGTCGACGCCGAGAAGCTCGACCTGCTGCGCGTGACGGGCATCCAGGTCTTCTGAGCGGCGTCAGCCAACCTCGTCGATCCGACGGCGCAGGAAGCGCCGCTCCGGCTCGGTTGGGGCAAGGGCGAGCGCCTCGCGGTAGCGCTCCGCGGCTTCGCTCGTGCGACCGAGGCGGCGCAGGAAGTCGGCCTGCGCTGCGGGTAGCAGGTAGTAGCCCGCCAAATCGTCGGCGAGGGCATCCACGAGCTCGAGCCCGACCGCCGGGCCGTGCAACGCGCCACGCGCGATCGCCCGATTGAACTCGAGCACCGGCGAATCGCCGTAGCGCCTCAGCTCGTCGTACAGCCCCACAATCTCCGCGTGATCGACGTCGGCCGGTGTCGAGGCGTTCGCGTGACAGGCCGCGATGGCCGCCTGCACCTGGTACACACCCGGCAGTCCCCGGCGGAGCGCGGCCTCCAGGATCGCGGTTCCCTCCTCGATCGCCGCCCGATCCCACAGGGCGCGGTCCTGTTCGTCGAGCGGCACGAGGGTGCCGGCGCCGTCCACCCGCGCGGCCCGGCGCGAGTTCTGCAGGAGCATGAGGGCGAGAAGGCCGGCCACCTCCGGTTCGTCGGGGAGCAGAGCGTCGAGCGCGCGCGTCATCCGGATCGCCTCGTTCGCCAGCTCGTGCCGTACGAGCGCGTCGCCGCTGCTCGCCGCGTAGCCCTCGTTGAACAGCAGGTACAGCACCGCGAGCACTCCGGAAAGCCGAGCCTTCAGCAGGTGCGGCGGGGGCACGCGATAGGGGATGCCAGCGGCGGCGATCTTGTGCTTCGCACGTACCAGCCGCTGGGCCATCGTTCCCTCCGGCACCAGGAAGGCGCGCGCGATCTCTGCGGTGGACAGGCCCGCGACCGTGCGCAGGGTCAGCGCCACACGCGCTTCGAGGGGCAGCGCCGGGTGAGCGCAGGTGAAGACCAACCGCAGTCGGTCGTCTTCGATGCTCGGGTCGCTGGCGTACTCATCCGCCCACTCATCCAGCTCCTGCATGACACCGATCTCCCGCACCTTCTTGGCTTCGGATGACGCGCGCCGAATGCGATCGATCGCGCGATTGCGCGCGGTGGTCGTGAGCCACGCACCCGGGTTGCGCGGCACGCCGTCCCGCGGCCAGGTCGTGAGGGCGAGTTCGAAGGCGTCCTGCGCCGCGTCTTCGGCGAGACTCCAGTCGCCCGTGATGCGGATGAGGGTCGCGACGATTCGCGACCACTCACCCGCGTGGGCGGCGGCGAGCGCCGCCGTCACATCCGGTGAGGCCGACACCTAGCCTTCGAACGGCCAGAGCGGCCGGATCTCGACCAGGCCGAACCGGGCCATCGGGTGCCTGGACGCGACCTCGATGGCTTCGTCCAGGTCGGCGCACTCGAGCACGTCGAAGCCGGCGATCGTCTCCTTCGACTCGGTGAACGGACCGTCGGTCACGAGCACTTCACCCTCGCGCACCCGCACGGTGGTGGCATCCGCTGCCGGACGCAGCCGGTCGCCCAGCACCGTGCGTCCCTTCGCGTCGTTGTCGGCGACCCACTCCTCGATGTTGTCCTCGGCGGGGTCGTACTTCGGCGCGGTGGGGTCCGTCGCAATGAACAGCATGTATCTCATCGTCTTCTCCTTGTGGTTGGAAACCGTACGTGAGTACGACGAACGGCACGACCCCAGATGTACAGGTGCTACGAACCCGGTGGTGGCGGCGGCAGAAGCGGGGTGGTCAGGGGAGCCTCCACCGGTTCCACGGCCTCTCCCCGCGAGATCCAGGTGACCAGTAGCCAGATGCCCACGCCGAGCAGGATGGAACAGGCGAACACCACGAGCGGGGTGAGCCCGGCGACGGATCCCCCGACGTGCTTCAGCCCGTTCGAGATGGCGATGTATACGAAGAACATCAGTGTGTCGGCACCAGCCGCGATGCCGAAGGAGCCCCAGGTGACCGCGGTCGGGCGGCGCACTCCCCCGCCCTTGAGGATGGCGCGACTCACGATGAAACCGAGCAGGAGTAGCACCAGGCCGATGACGGCAACCACGATCGCGAAGATCAGGAAGAAGGCAGTGAACTGGGCGAAGAAGTCTCTCGCCAGGTCGCCGACCGAAGATCCGCCCAGCAAGCTCCCGAACGCCTTGCCAACGATGAGGCTGAGAAGGGCGAACAGGCCGAGCGCCAGGATCGCTGCGAACCCGTACCAGCCCAACACGAACAGACCGTGCCCGAAGATGCCGGCAAGGATGGCCGCGCGCGTCTGGCGGGGATTGAGCACTGCTTTGGTCATGAGCCCTGTATACCGAGGATTCGCGCCTTCGTACAGTGCGGCGCCGCCGAGTGCGCTAGACGGTGGTGGTCGACGCTGTCGTCGGTGCGTCCTGGGGAACGACCAGCCACATGACGAGGTAGATGATCACCTGGGGGCCCGGCAGGAGCACGCTCAGTACAGCGAGCACGCGAACCAGGCTCACGTCCCAGCCGAATCGGCGAGCCAGGCCCGCACACACTCCCGCGATCACGCGGCCGTTTCTTGGTCTGCTGAGTATCATGCGTCCAGCCTCACACGATCACGTCGGGGTCGCTATCGGGGAAACCCCCGAATCCCCCCTGAGTCGCCCGAACTGCTGGTGGGCCTCGCCGCCAAAGGGCGTAGTCTCGACCTACCGAAGCCGACCGTGCTTCCGAGGGAGGGATGCCCTATGGCAGACAAGTCACCGAAGAAGAACAGCACCAAGACTGCTGCCTCGAAGTCGCTCAAGGAAAAGCGCGCGGATAAGACCGCGAAGAAGAACTCCAAGAGCACGAGCGCATAGCGGTTGCGGTAGCAGACTTCGGGAGCCGGGCGATTTCGCCCGGCTCCTTTCCTGTTTCCGCCGGGCTACTACGCGGAGAGCAGTTCGTCCAGGCGCGCGTGCGAATCGAGGATGCCGCGCGACATTCCGCTGGCCACTGTGGCGTCGCGCGCCTCGACCGACGGGAACACGGTGCGGGTGGTCAGCCGGGTGCGACCGTTGCCGAGATCCTCGTAGCTGGCACGCTCGAGGGTGGCCTGGCCGGGCATCCCCTCCCATTCCCAGGTCTGGATCACGAGCTTCGCCGGGTCCACCGAGTGGAACACCCCGTGAAAGCCGAACTCGTTGCCGGATGCGTCGGTGTTGACGTAGCGGTACTTGCCACCGGCTCGCACGTCGTACTCCTCGACGCGCATGGCGTATTCGCGCGGTCCGAGCCACTGCTCGATCAGGCGAGGGTCGGTCTGCACCCGGAACAGTTCCTCCGGCGTCGCATCGAATTCGCGAACGATGTCGACGAACGGGGTGCCCGGCTCGGCGGTGATGGTGGTGGGGTTGGTCATTTCTGCGTCTCCTTGTTCGTGTCGAGAACGGCATCCAAACGGCGGTACTGCCGCTCGGCGATGATGCGATAGCGGTCGATCCAGCCGGTGAGGGCTTCGAGCGCTGCGGGATCGAGGTGGCACGGCCGCCTCTGTCCCTCGCGCGTGCGAGTGATGAGCCCCGCGGACTCGAGCACCTGGATGTGCTGCGACACTCCCTGCTTCGTCATTGCGAACGGCTCGGCGAGCTCGTTCACGGTCGCCGGCCCGCGGGAGAGCCGCGCGACGATGGCGCGTCTCACCGGGTCGGCGAGGGCCATGAACGCCCGGTCGAGCCCGTCGATCTCCGCTTGCATTATCAATCCGTTTCTTTATCAAGCATTTGCTTGACTAACTCACAGTACGGCGAGATCTCACCGGATGTCAAGGGCGCGTCGCGGCCACTCCCCCTAGAGTTGCTGCGTGACCGACGCCGCCCACCCGACGACCAGTTCCCCGCGCAAACGCAACCGCGACTCGCCTGCCGCGGAGAAGTCCGCGTCCATCGACCTGTCGAAGCGCGACCTCACCCTCGACCTGGCTCGCGTGTTCTGCGTGCTCCTGGTCGTGGTCATCCACCTGCTGTCGGTGGGCGTGGGCTCGAACTCCAAGGGCGCCCTGTCGATCTCGCAGCCGGTCGAAGCCCAGCCCTGGTTCGATGGCGCGACGTGGATCGGGCAGATCATGCCGTTGTTCTTCGTGGTCGGCGGCTTCGCGAGCCTCACCGCGTGGCGCAGCCTGCTCCGCCGCGACGGCGACGCGCCCCAGTACGTGCGCAACCGGGTCTTGCGCCTCGCCCAGCCCGCCCTTCCGCTGTTCATCTTCTACGTGGTGGCGCTCGGCGGCGCGCTGCTCATCGGCATCGCCCCCGACTTCGTCGACGCGATCGCCAAGGGCGCCGGCTCCCCGCTCTGGTTCCTGGCCGCGTACACGCTCTGCCAGGCGTTCGTGCCAATGATGGCCGGATTCCACCAGAAGGCCCCGCGCATGACCCTGGTGGTGCTGCTGGCCGGCGTGATCCTCGTCGACTCGGTGCGCTACGCGACGGGCATCACCGAGATCGGTCTCGTCAACCTGTTCTTCGTCTGGATCCTCGTTCAGCAGTTCGGCTTCTGGTACGCGGACGGGTGGTTCGCCAAGCGCGCCTGGTGGCAGCTGCTGGCCATCGCCGTCGTCTGCTACCTGGCGCTCTGGCCGCTCACCTCCATCGGCTGGTACCACGTCGACATGCTCGACAATCTCAACCCGCCGACCCTGCCGCTCGTGGTGCTCGGCCTCGCCCAGGCGTGCATCCTGCGGCTCGCCCGCCCGGCGCTAGCCGCGTTGATGCGCACGAAGGCCGCGAAGGCCGTCGTGTTCCTCGCGGGTACCCGCCTCATGACGATCTACCTGTGGCACCTTCCGGTGATCATTGCCCTGTCCGGGCTGGCGCTGCTGATCCCTGGGGCAAGCCCGCAGCCGTCATCCGCTGCCTGGTGGTGGACGCGACCGATCTTCTACGTGATCGTGCTCGCCGTGATCTTCGCGCTGTCGTTCCTGGTGGGGCGGTGGGAGGCGCCGCGCGAGGTCGGCGTCACGCCACCCGGCTGGGTGGTCGGCATCGCGGCTGCGCTCACGTTCATCCCGGCCTTCGCTGTGCTCGAGTGGTTCCTGGACTTCTGGCTCGCTTCGCTCGGTGCGATCACCCTGTCGATCGCGATCCTGCTGCTCGGCAGGTGGCGCGGAACGAGGCCTTTGTAGGGTGGAGGTATGGCTCCACCAGTGATCGTTCGCCGAATGTCCGCCGCAAGCCTTGCGTTTGCCCTCGCCGCGCTGCTGCTGTCGGCGTGTGCCGGCGGCGTCACGCCAACGGATGCCGCAACCAGTTCCGCGCCCAGCCCGGCACCCACGGTATCGGGCAGCGGCATTGTCGCCGACGGGCCGTCGACAATCGGACCACAGCCATACATCCGCAGCACCATCGGCGACGACGACCTTGCCATGCGACTCGACTCGGCCCACCTCACGGATGCGGCGGTCGCCTACCCGCAGGACGACCTGGCCGAAGCGCTCGCGTTCGCCGTGCGTTTCGTCGCGGAGAACGTGGCGGACACCCCGCTCATCAACGCGGACTCTGCTGCTGGGCTCGCCTGGCTCGACGAACACGCGGACGACCTCACCCCGGGCCTGCTCGACGACCAACGCTCGCGCTTCGGCGGCTCCGACACCTCGGATGCGGTCGTGCCCGACCTGCAGTTTCTCAACGGCGACACCGTGATCGACGTGGTGTACAGCCAGGCCGACCCACGGGTCGTCGACCGCGAGATCCACGTGACCGAGACGGACGTCGCCCCTGATGGTGCCGTGACGTTCGCGATCACCGTCGACTCCATCATCCAGGCCACAGAGGCCGCTGGCGAGAAGCGCCCGATCCGTCTGGTGATCGACGGAACGGTGAACCTCGCAGTGGTCAAGAACGGTGATGGCGGGTGGGCAATCACCGCGTACGCACAGAACGTTCACGGGCAAACGCAGGTCAAGCAGTAGCGACCCATGACCAGCCTGCTGCTGCTCTCCGATACCCACGTGCCCGCCCGGGCACGTGGGTTGAGCGCGCAGGTGTGGAGCGCGGTGGAGGCGGCGGACGTCGTGATCCACGCCGGGGACTGGGTGTCTGTGCAACTGCTCGATGAACTTGAGGCACGGTCGGCCCGGCTCATCGGCGTCTGGGGCAATAACGACGGCGCCGAACTGAGGGCGCGACTGCCGGAGGTCGCCAGGGCGGAGGTCGGCGGCATCCGCTTCGCCGTGGTGCACGAGACCGGCGACGCGAGCGGTCGGGCGGCACGGTGCGAGGCCGCCTACCCCGACGTTGACGTGCTGGTGTTCGGCCACAGCCACATCCCGTGGGATACGACGACGCCACGCGGACTGCGCCTGCTGAACCCCGGCTCGCCCACCGACCGGCGCCGGCAACCGCACTGCACGATGATGACCGTGGTCGCCACCGACGGGGTGCTGAGCTTGGTCGAACTGGTGACGGTGGATCGGTAGAGGGCAGCGGTTCCTACAGAATGTACGATTGTCGAGCCAATACTCATCGCAGCGAAGGGGCTGATCCGTGTTCACCGATCTCGACGAGACCGAACTCCGTGACTACCGCACTTCGCAGGTGGATCCGGCCGACTTCGACACTTTCTGGGCGTCGACCCTGGCCGAGACGCGGTCGCACGACCTTGCCGTCTCGGTCGTCCCAGTGGACACGGGCCTCACCACCATCGACGTGTACGACGTGACGTACGCCGGGTACGGTGGCGATGCCATCCGAGCCTGGCTGCGCGTGCCGGCTGGGGCGACCGGTCCGCTGCCGACCGTGGTTCAGTACGTGGGCTATGGCGGCGGACGCGGCAAGGCCGTGGAGAACCTGCTCTGGGCATCCGCTGGGTTCGCGCACTTCCACATGGACTCCCGCGGCCAGGGTTCGGCCTGGAGCACCGGCGAGACCGCAGACCCGCACGGATCGGGGCCGCAGGGCCCGGGCTTCATGACCCGCGGCATCGAGAGTCGCGAGACCTACTACTACCGCCGACTGATCACGGATGCCGTGCGCGCAGTCGAGGCGGCGCGCTCCCTCGACGTGGTCGACTCCGCCCGCGTGGCCGTGCTCGGCGGCAGCCAGGGTGGGGCACTGGCCCTGGCAACCGCCGGTCTCGTACCGGACGTTGCCGCCGTCATCTCCTACGTGCCGTTCATGTGCGACTTTCCGCGTGCGACGACGATCACCGACAACGACCCGTACAAGGAGATCGGCCGTTACCTCGCGACGCATCGCGACCTGGTCGACCAGACGCACGAGACGCTCTCCTACTTCGACAACGTGAACTTCGCGAAGCGCGCAAAAGCGCCGGCCTGGATCTCGGCCGCGCTCATGGACCCGATCTGCCCGCCGTCCACCGTGTTCGCGGCGTTCGCGAACTACGGCGGCGAGAAGGAACTCGCGGTCTGGCCATACAACGGCCACGAGGGTGGCGGCATTGACGACGAGATGACGTCGATCCGCACGCTGCAGCGGGTGCTCTCGGCGTGACCCTGCGCAGCGCCGGCATCCTGCTCTACCGGCGCAGCCCCGCTCTCGAGGTGTGGATCGCGCACATGGGCGGTCCATTCTGGGCGCGCAAGGATGCCGGCGCCTGGTCGATTCCGAAGGGCCTGTTCGAGACCGACGAGGATCCACTTGCCGCGGCCATCCGGGAGTTCACGGAGGAGATCGGCGCGCCGCCACCCGCGGTGGACTACGTGCAACTCGGGGAATTCCGCCAGGGCTCCGGCAAGCTCGTCACGGTGTTCGTCGCGGAGACGGATTTCGCGGTGGACGAGGTACGCAGCAACACGTTCAGCGTGGAG
The DNA here is from genome assembly GCA_040002655.1 of Rhodoglobus sp. GTDB lineage: Bacteria > Actinomycetota > Actinomycetes > Actinomycetales > Microbacteriaceae > Rhodoglobus. The sequence goes on from JBDUEC010000010.1 coordinate 11,043, forward strand.
TGGCCACCGCGGTCGGGGCGCTTGCGGGAGTTCCCGGAGGTCGACGACGCCGGCTGGTTCCCGGTCGACATCGCCCGCGTGAAACTCGTGAAGGGCCAGCTCCCCGTGCTCGATGCTCTCGGGTCGGTGGTGTCGGGCACTATGGACTCATGAACATCGCCGACTCCCACGACGTCATCCAGGTTCGCGGGGCTCGCGAGAACAACCTCCGCGACATCTCCCTCGACATTCCGAAGCGCCGGCTGACGGTATTCACCGGGGTCTCCGGCTCCGGCAAGTCGTCGCTGGTGTTCGGCACGATCGCGGCGGAGTCGCAGCGGCTGATCAACGAGACGTACTCGGCCTTTCTGCAGACCTTCATGGCCAACCAGAGTCGGCCCGACGTCGACGCGCTCACCAACCTCAGCGCCGCCATCATCGTGGACCAGGAGCGCATGGGGGCCAACAGTCGGTCGACGGTTGGAACGGCCACCGACGCCCAGACCATGCTGCGGATCATCTTCAGCCGCCTCGGCGAGCCGAACGCCGGCACCGCCCTCGACTACAGCTTCAATGCCACCGGCGCCTGCCCGGAGTGCGAGGGTCTCGGCCGGGTCTCCGCTATCGACACCAATGAACTGGTGGACGAGGAGAAGTCGCTCAACGGCGGGGCGATCACGGTGCCCAACTTCAGCCTGAACGGCTGGTACTGGCGGGCGTTCGTCGACTCAGGATTCGTCGACCCAGACAAGAAGATCAAGGACTACACCGCACAGGAGCGCCAGGACTTCTTCTTCAAAGAGGCCACGAAGATGAAGCTCAACGGCATCAACACCAGTTACGAGGGGCTGGTGGTGAAGGTGCAGCGCATGTATCTCTCCAAGGATGGCGGCACGCCCCAGGCCCACATCCAGGCCTTCATCGACCGGGCGGTCAAGTTCACCTCCTGTCCCCTGTGCCACGGAGCCCGGTTGAAGCAGGAAGTGCTCGCCTCCCGACTCAAGGGCAAGAACATCGCAGAGTGCGCGGCGATGCAGATCAGTGACCTGGCCGTCTTCATCGATGACCTGAACGAGGCATCCGTCGCTCCCCTGCTCGTGACCCTCCGCGAGACGCTCGGCTCGCTCGTGGAGATCGGGCTCGGCTACCTCTCGCTCGACCGCGAGTCGGGCACGCTCTCCGGTGGCGAGGCCCAGCGGGTGAAGATGGTGCGGCACCTCGGGTCGCCGCTCACCGACGTCACCTACGTGTTCGATGAGCCGACCGTTGGCTTGCACCCGCACGACATCGAGCGGATGAACGGCCTACTGCTGAGGCTTCGGGACAAGGGCAACACCGTGCTGGTGGTGGAGCACAAGCCGGAGACGATCGGTATCGCTGACCACGTCGTGGACCTCGGCCCGGGGGCCGGCCCGCACGGCGGGGAGCTGCAGTTCGAGGGCACGGTTGCCGACCTGCGCAAGTCCGGCACGCTCACCGGACGGCACTTCGACCACAGGGTGTCGCTGCGCGAGAATCTGCGCGAGCGCACGGGTGCGATCTCGATCTCGGGCGCGACGCTCCACAACCTCAAAGACGTGAGCGTCGACATCCCGCTCGGGGTCATCACGGTCGTCACGGGCGTCGCCGGCTCGGGCAAGAGCTCCCTCATCTACGGGTCGATGCCGGCCTCGACAGGCTCGACCACCGGGCAGAGCGTGATCGTGGTCGACCAGTCCCCGATTCGTGGCAGCAGGCGCAGCAACCCAGCCACCTACACCGGTCTGCTCGACCCGATCCGCACCGAGTTCGCGAAGACGAACAAGGTGAAGGCCGCGCTGTTCAGCGCCAACTCCGAGGGCGCCTGCCCCAACTGCAAGGGCCTCGGGCTGGTCTACACCGACCTGGCCATGATGGCCGGCGTCGCATCGGTCTGCGAGGTGTGCGAGGGCAAGCGCTTCACACCGGAGGTGCTCGAGTACCGGGTGCGCGACAAGAACATCAGCGAGGTGCTCACGATGCCGGTGAGCGAGGCCGTGGAGTTCTTCGAGAAGGGCGTGGCCCACGACATCCTGGCTCGACTGAACGATGTCGGCCTCGGCTACATCGCGCTCGGCCAGCCCCTGAGCACCCTCTCCGGTGGTGAGCGGCAGCGGATGAAGCTTGCCATCGCCATGGCAGAGAAGCAGGCGATCTACGTGCTCGACGAGCCCACCACCGGGTTGCACCTGGCCGACGTGGACCAGTTGCTCGCCCTGCTGGACCGGCTGGTCGACGCCGGCAACACCGTGATCGTGATCGAGCACCACCAGGCCGTGATGGCTCACGCCGACTGGCTCATCGACCTCGGGCCGGGCGCAGGCCAGGATGGCGGCCGCATCGTGTTCGAGGGAACGCCGGCCGACCTGGTGAAGAGTGCCAAGACCCTCACGGCCCAGCACCTCAAGGTCTACGTCGGAGCGAGTTAGGCGGCCTGCTGCTGGCGCGGCCGGTGGCGGCTCGGGCGGGTCGCGACCTTCGCCACGCAGGCGGGCATCGCAAGCACGGCGTCGTGTTCGCGCGAGCGGTAGGCACTGGGCGTCTCGCCGGTGATCTCGGTGAAGCGGGTGCTGAAGGAGCCGAGCGAGGTGGATCCGACCGCCATGCAGGCATCCGTCACGGTCATGCCGTCGCGCAGCAGCGCCATCGCGCGCTCGATGCGACGGGTCATCAGGTAGTTGTAGGGCGTCTCGCCGTAGGCGGCACGGAACTGCCGGGAGAAGTGCGCGGGTGACATGAGCGCGCGCGCTGCCATGGTGGGCACATCGAGCGGCCTCGCGTAGTCGCGGTCGATCAGGTCATGTGCCCGGCGCAGGTGCGCGAGGTTGGCGAGATCCTCCGGAGTCATGCGCCTCAGGGTAGCAGCCGGGCCCGACGGCGCACAGGGTGCCGCGCTCCTTCTCACGCGCGATGATTGAGCATGGGAACGGATGCGCTGACAACGGTCGCGAACGACCTCTACGCCCTGCCCGCGGCCGATTTCACCGCTGCCCGCAACGCCAGGGCGAAGGAAGTCGCGGCCACCAACCGCGATCTCGCCCAGCGCATCACCGCGCTGCGCAAGCCCACGCCGGCCGCCTGGATCGCCAACGCGCTCGTGCGTGAGCTTGCCCCGGACATCGAGGCGGCCCTGGCGGTTGGTGAGTCGATGCGCCTGGCCACCGATGGGCTCGACAGCGCAGCCCTCTCGACGCTCAGCAAGCAGCGGCGCGAGCTCATCTCCGCGCTCGTCAGGCAGGGTTCTGTTATCGCGAAAGCCGCCGGGCAGTCCGCCACGCCGGCGGTGCTCGACGAGGTCACCCAGACATTGCAGGCTGCGCTCACGGATGCCGATGCTGCGAACGCGCTGCGCACCGGCCGGCTGCTGCGACCGCTTGCCACCGTGGGCTTCGAGCCGGTCGACCTGACGGAAGCGGTGGCCGGGGAGGTCTTCTTGGTGAACCCCGGTGGGACGCCGCCCTCCGCGCGGCCGGAGCCAGCCGCGCGACAGCGGGCGCTCGAGCTCGCCGCGCAGGAGGCCGACCTGGAGGCAACCGCGGCGGCGGCCAGGCTGGTCCAGTTCGAGAGCCGCGGCACGGAACTGGAGCGGGAGCGCGACGCACTCGAAGACGCACTGGCCGAGGTGGAAGCCCGGGCACGCGCGACGCGGGACGAGCTCGAGCGGGTGCGGCGGGACATCCGCTCACTCGATGCGGAGCGGAGCGCCGCACGGCGAGCCGCCGACTCCGCACTGCGGGCCGCCGATCTGGCGCGCGAGAAGGCCGGGAAGTAGCACCGTTCGCCCTGCGAGAACCCGTCGATTTTCGTTAGCAGTCGAGTAACGCGAGTGCTAACCTCAGGAATGTTGAGTCAACCCGACTCAACTTAGAACTTGAGTCGTCGGTCATCCGACGTGAAGGAGTTGAAGATCATGGCAACCCTGTACAAGATGCCGATTGACCTGTACCGCGATGGCGACCGCTTCGTGCTGAACGCCGACCTGCCGGGCATCGACCCGAGCTCGGTCGACCTCGACGTTGACGGCCAGCTGCTCACCATCCGCGCCGAGCGCGTGGCCCCGAGCGCCGAGGGCGTGCGCTGGCTCACCCGCGAGAACCGCAGTGGTTCGTTCGTGCGTCGCCTCACCCTGGGTGATGGCGTCGACCGCGAGAACATCACCGCGAGCTACGACGCCGGTGTGCTCAGCGTGACCATCCCGGTCGCCGAGAAGGCCAAGGCGCGCAAGATCTCGATCTCGACCCCCGCGGTCGATGAGACGGTCGCTGCGTAAGTTCCCCTGAAGAAAGCGGATGCCGCGACGTCACTGACGCCGCGGCATCCGTGCGTTCGGGCTCGATCTGCGCAACTGTCGAGGCGGAGCGTGGTGACGGTCTCGAGACGATCCGACTGTTGCAACGCGACCGGCCGAACTCCAGTCCTCAGCGGAGGTAGAAGGCTCATGCGCAGCGGTTACAAGTCGACGGCGTCCACAGCCAAACTAAGAGCCCTCGCGCACCCGGAACGCCACCGGCAGCACGAGTAGCGCGATGCCGGCAGTGAGGGCGAGGGCGGCGGCGAATCCGTTGCCTTCGATGCCCCCGAAAGCGGTGAAGAGCAGCCCGGCGAAGGCGATGGCCGTGGCGCCGCCGGTGGCATCGGTGATCGACATTGCGGCGCTGTTGAAGCCCTGGTCGCGCGGAGTGGAGTAGCCGAGCACGAGCGTGGAGATGCGTGGGAAGAGCAACCCCATGCCAGCGCCGGCCACGAACCATCCGGCCGCTGCCACGAACAGCGAGAGGGTGAAGAACGCGGTGAGAAACTGGGCGGCGATTCCGATGGCGAGCAGAACGGCGCCGAGGCGGGCGACCGAGGCGTGTGGCATCCGCTCGCCAATGCGGCCCTGCACGGCTGAGCCGCCGGCCCACGACAGGGCTCCGACGGTGAGGATCAGCCCGGATGCCCACGTCGGCAGCCCATACTTCGTGTTCAACATGTAGGGCAGGTAGATCTCGGCCGCGAAGAACGTGGCCGCGATCGCGCCGCGCAGCAGCACCGTCGCCGGGAGTCCCCGGCGCACGAGCAAGGTGCCGCGCGGCAGCAGCGGCCGCACCGCGACGATCACGATCACGAATGCGACGATCGCGATCGGCCAGTACTCCCCCGCCAGGCTGATCGCGAGCACACCGACAGCCACGACCACGGCCCACGCGATGGTCCACGCGCTGGCTTTCGACTCGACCGGCTCGGTGGTGTGGCCCATGAGCTCGCGAAGTGAGGGCACGATCGAAGCGGATGCCGCCAGCACGAGCGCGCCGACCCCCAGGAAAACCCAGTGCCAGCTCGACGCGTCGGCCACGAGGCCGGCCACCGGAGGGCCGATCAGCGACGGGATCACCCAGGCCGCGGCGAAGGCGCCGAAGATCTTGGGATGCAGCGCCGCCGGGTAGATTCGAGCGACCACCACGTAGAGGGCAACGTTGATCGCCCCGGTGCCGAGCCCCTGCAGGATGCGGCCGGAAAGGAACACCTCCATGTTCCAGGCGACGCCGCTCAGGATGAGGCCCACCAGAAACACGGCGATAGCAGCGATGAGCGGTCGCACCGGGCCACGCTTATCGGCCCAGCGGCCCGCAACAACCATGCCGATCACACTGGACGCGAGGGTGCCGGAGAACGCCACGGAGTAGAGCGCTTCGCCGTCGAGATCGCGGCTGATCGTGGGCATGATCGTCGTGACGGCGAGCGCCTCGAACGCGCCCAGGAACACCAGCGCGTTGGCACCGATCGTGGTCCATAGGTACTGCGGCGAGAAGAGCCCGGGCGGCCTGACAGTCGTCGTCATGATGAGTACAAGTCTGGCGCAGGCCAATGACTTCCCGCGCGGTGGTCGAGGCGACGACGCTAGCCTGCGGTGATCGCTCCCACGGTGATCAGGGAGATGTCGTCGTTGGAGCAGGCGGAGACGTCACCCGTGTTCACGTGCTGGGCATCCGTCGACCACTCGAACGGGTGCGTGATCGGCGGAGCCACGAGAAGCGCTTGCGTCGTCACGACATCGCACCCGTCGACGAAGCCGGCCTGCGTGATCGTGATGGCGGCCTGGGCGGTTCCCCCTGGGGCGACCTCCACACTGGTAGGCGCCACGGACGTGTCGTTGCTGGAGACACCGCCCATGGGCATCGCGACCTCGTAATGGTCGAAGTAGACGATCGGGTAGCCGTTCATGCTGCAGGCTGCTGCGGTTCGGTTGGTGAACGTGAGGATACCGTGCGCGTGCCCAGCAGTGTTGTCGGTCGCCGTGTAGGTGGTGATCAGGTCTTCGCGCGTGCACGCCGGGGACGCCGCGGGCGCCACGGTCGGGGTACCGGACGGCGTGCTGGTGGGCGTGGGCGACGCGGTCGGCGTCGCGCTGGCCGAAGGCGAGCCGCTCGGTGCTGGCGCCGGTGGACGGCACCCGGTGAGTAGTAGGCAGCATGCCGCGAGCGCGACAACGAACACGACGTGTGGTGCGCGCAAGGGAGTCATGCGCAGAATCTACCGCTCGCCGAACACCGCGAACAGTAGGGATTCGCCGCTGGTCGAGGCGGAGCGCAGCGACGGTGTCGGAACCGGCTTCGCCGCCTCGACCGGCGCTAGCCGGTCACTTTGCCCAGGAAGTCAATCGTCGACGTGAGCGCACTCTGCGCATCGTCGAAGTCGAGGTGGAACTGGTACTCGTGCGGGAGCGCCGGCACGTGGTCCTTCGGGTAGAAGACCGGGGTGGTCGGCACGCCCAGCTTGTCCAGCTTGGCTGCCAGCAGCGCGGACTGGTTCGGGGTGAGCGGGTCGTCGTTGCCGCCGGAGATCCACGTCTCGGGAAAGTCCTTGGTCACGAAGTCGAGCGTCGACATCTCGTCGCCGCCCGGGGTGTTCGACCAGTCCTTCTCGCCGAGGTAGGCCCACAGGGAGATGCGGAAGCCCCATCCGCCGATGCCGGGAGCATTCGGGATGCCGCTCACGTCGTAGATGCCGCAGTTCAGCACCACGGCGCGCAGTTGGCTCTTCGTGAGCGCTGGCACGATTCCGAGCTGCGTCGCGTACGACGGGTTGGTGGTGATCACGGCGAGCTGGCTGGTGAGGTTGGCCCCGGCGGAGTCGCCGGCGATCACGATGCGGTCGGGGTCGATGTTGTACTCGTCGGCATGCGCCACCAGAAAGGCGAGAGCATCGTTGAGCTGGGTCACCGCAGTCGGGTAGGTGACCTCCGGCGAGATCGTGTAGTCGAGGCTCACCGTGGTGAACCCGTGCGACGCAATGATCTGCACGTAGGGGTCGACGTTCTCCTTGGCCCCAGAGATCCAGGCGCCACCGTGGATCCAGACCAGGGTCGGCAGCGGCTTCGTAGTTCCCGCGGGTGTGAATACGTCGAACTCGCGCGCACCGTACGAGACGCCGAGTTTCGCGTCGACGGCATCCGCTGGCACGTATGGCAGCATCTCGGTGACCGTGTCTGCGGCGCCCTTCTCGAACAGGCCCCGGATGAGCAGGGCCGCCGGCCACGGACTCACGAACCAGACAACCCCGGCCACGATCCCCAACGCGAGCAGCCCCGCCGGAATCACCCGCCCTGGTCGACGGAACCACGGTCTCTTCGGGGTGCTCATGTGTGCAGCCTATGGGGAGCGGCCCCGCGGGCGCGGGCAACCCGCACGGCGCGCTGCTCAGGGCGCGGGCGCGGGAACGAGCGACCCGGTTTCGCCCCAGTACCGCCGCCGCAGCAGGGAGCGCTCGAGCAGCGTCCAGAGGGTGGTAGTTGCGAGGTACAACACCGCGGCCAGCGGCACGAGCGCGGCGAACAGCACGGTGATGAAGGGCAGCCAGCTCAGGACCTTCTGGGTCGTGATCACGGCGGGGGTGGCATCCGGGTTGGGCAGTGCCAGGCTCAGCGCCGTGCGACGGGAGAACCACGCGGTTACCCCGATTGCGGCGAAGAGGGCGAGGAACACGAGAACTCCGGGCCAGCCGGAGTTGAAGACGGAGCTGCCGAGCGTGACTCCCCCGACGTGCTCGCCGAGCAGCTCGTTCGGATGCCCGTCGATCGTGGTGCGGATGAACAGCGCGTAGACCAGCGAGATCACCGGCGCCTGCAGCAGCGTGGGCAGGAAGCCGGCGAACGGCGACACGTTCTCCGCCTTGTACAGCGCGGCCGTTTTCTGCTGCAGCAACTGCGGGTTCTTCTTGTACTTGCGCTGCAATGACTGCAGCTTGGGCGCGATGCGCCGACGGTGCCACTCGGCCTTCACCTGGGAGGCGCCGACCGGAATGAGAGCCGTGCGCACCAGCAGGGTGAGTACGACGATCGCGATGGCGGCGCTGGCTGTACCGGCGAACGGGTTGAGCAATGTGGCGATGCCCTGCACCAGCGCGTAAGCGCCGTCCAGCAGCAGGGCGATGGGTGGGAAAGCAAACAGGTCCATTGGTGGACGTCCTTCGATTCGAAACGGATGGGGTGGCTGGGAGGCCACGCAGCATCCGCTCGAAGCGGTGCAGGCTACGCGGCCGAAGCCACCATCGAAGGAGCGCGCGTCATCGGTCGGCCAGCGGTCGACGGATGCGCTGGCGCCGGAACCTCGTTCAGCGCCTGCCGGTGCTCGTGCGATCGCGCACCGACGGTGAGCTCGCGCCCGCCCACCGCGAGGGTGGCGACGCGCACCGCGATCGCGGTCGTCAGAACGATAGCGGCGATGGATGCCACGACAGCAGCCGGGCTCGAACCCTGGCTCACGGCGAGCGCCACCAGCAGCACTGTCGCGAGGGCGACGAGGCGTGCATTCAGGGAGCGCATGGATCCGACGGTACACCCCGCCGGTTTCTGGCGCGGCCGGTTCGCTACGGGCTTACTGCCCGCTGGTCGAAGCGGCGGAGCCGGCCTCGAGACCACGGGTCTGGCCCCGGGCCGGTGGTCGGGTTTAACCTCGAAGCATGTGCAGAAGCATCCATGTCCTCCACAATTTCGAGCCCGCCGCCAACAACGACGAGATCCACGCAGCTGCCCTGCAGTACGTGCGCAAGATCAGCGGCTCCACGAAGCCCTCGAAGGCCAACGAAGAGGCGTTCAACCACGCCGTGGCCGAGATCGCCCACGTCACCGGGCACCTGCTCGAGGACCTCGTCGCCTTCGGCCCGCCCAAAGACCGCGAGGTCGAGGCGGCCAAGGCGAAGGAGCGCTCGGCGGCGCGGTTCGCTACTGCGTAGGCGGCGTACTACTCCGCCAGCTCCACAACCAGCGCAACCTCGTCATCCACGTCAACGCTCTCCGCATCGCGCACAGACCTCTTCACAGGGAGCACGTAGCTCCCGGTCTTCGCCGGGAAGATCGACGTCGACCAGCGGGAACCGCCGAGGGTCACGTGCACCCGGATCGAACCGAAGCCCGGTTCGGGCGGGCGAGGTTGCGCGCGGATGTCGGCAGAGGCATCCTCCGGAAGGGTGACGAAGACCCACGTGGTGCGGCTTTGCCACTCCCACAGCGCGGCGGTGAAGCGGTAGGTGTTGGTCACGCCTCGGCCACCTGCTCGAAGTGCTCGACCACCGGGAACGGGTCGTAGAACTCGTGCAGCAGGGCGCGCCACTGCTGGTACTCGGGCGATCCGCGGAAGCCGGGGTCGTGGTCGGCGAGTGTGCGCCAGCGCACGAGGAGCAGATACGAAGCCGGGTTCTCGATGCCGCGCGAGAGTGTCAGGTTCTGAAAGCCGGGCATCCGCTCGATGATGTGTTTGGCCTCGTCGAAGGCGACCTCGAAGGCGGCCTCGCGGTCGGGGATCACCGGCAGGATCACGTGCTCGAGAATGCTCACCGGTCGATCATTGCAGGCGCGGTGGACGGGGAGGGGCGCTCGCCCCCAGAATCAACAGCATGGATCGAACTCCGGGCGCCATCCGCACGCCCGACCAGGAGCTGCGTGTTTTCGTGAGTTCGACGCTGACCGAGTTGGCTCCGGAGCGGAAGGCCGTGCGCAGCGCGGTGGAGCGCCTGCGTCTCGCCCCGGTGATGTTCGAGCTGGGAGCGAGGCCGCACGCTCCGCGCGACCTGTACCGCGCGTACCTCGAGCAGAGCGACCTGTTCGTTGGGCTGTACTGGGAACGCTACGGCTGGATCGCGCCGGGCGAAGAGCTATCGGGGCTCGAAGACGAGTACATTCTCTCCACCGGCATGCCGCGCCTCATCTACATCAAGGAGCCCGCCGACGAGCGCGAGCCGCGTCTCACCAAGCTGCTGGACCGCATCCTGGTGGACGAAGCCGCGTCGTTCAAGATGTTCAACACGCCCGAGGAACTGGGTGAGCTGCTGGTTGGCGATCTGGCCACGCTGCTCGCCGAGCGCTTCGACGAGAGTCGCGCGCCCACCAAATCCGCAGCCATTCACGATGCGATCCCCACTCCGCTCACCGCACTCATCGGTCGCGACGGCGACGTGGCCGAGGTTGAGGCGCTCCTGGCACGGGAGTCGGTGCGACTCGTGACCCTCACGGGCCCAGGCGGCATCGGCAAGAGCCGGCTCACGATCGAGGTCGCGAACAGAGCCGCCGGCGGGTACTCGGGCGGCACGGCCTTCGTCGATCTCGCGCCCGTGCAGGATCCGCTGCTCGTGCCTGCGGCGATTGCGGCTGCCATCGGCGTGCGCGACACGGGCGACGGGCCCGTCGACGAGAAACTCACCACGGCCCTGCGCAGTCGGCAGCTGCTGCTCGTGATCGACAACTTCGAGCACGTGCTTGCGGCGGCTCCCACCCTCACGGCCCTGCTCTCCAGTTCACCGGGGCTCACCCTGCTCGTGACCAGCCGCACACGGTTGCGCATCTCCGGCGAGCACACTTTCGAAGTGGGTCCGCTGGCGCTGCCGATTCTTGATTCGGACACCTCAGTGGATGAAGCGACCATCTCGCCCGCCGTCGAGCTGTTCGTTGAGCGAGCTCGCGCCGTCGTCCCCGACTTCGGGGTAACGCCGGACAACGCGGAGGAGATCGCGCGGATCTGCGTCGCGCTCGACGGCGTGCCACTCGCGCTGGAGCTGGCGGCAGCGCGCATCCGGATGCTGCCGCCGGCGGCCATGCTCGAGCGCCTCGATCACCAGCTCGGCCTGCTCGTGGGTGGAGTGCGCGACCTGCCGGCCCGCCAGCAGACGCTTCGAAGCACGATCGAGTGGAGCACGCGGCTGCTCAGTGAGAGCGAGAAGAGCCTGCTCAGCCTGCTCGGGGTGTTCACCGGCGCGTTCACCGCTGAGGCCGTCGAGTTCGTGGGCGCCGATCATGGTCGCCCCGATGCCATCATCAGCCTCGGCACCCTCGTCGACAACAGCCTCGTGCAAGAGGATGACCGCGACGGCCGGTCGGTCTTCACCATGCTCAGGAACCTGCGCGAGTACACCCGAGAACAACTCGTGGCCGACGGCACCCTCGACGCGCTGCGCGCCAGCCACGCG